>JAFBAS010000060.1 GCA_019247605.1 Hyphomicrobiales bacterium | reverse complement strand
GAGCGCCCGCGCCGGGCTGAGCCTTCGCCCCGCTCGAAACGTCGGCCTTGGCGGCCGGAGGCGGCGCGCTCGACGGTGCTCCTTGTGCAGCCGCCCCCGCGACGGCCTTCGCATCCTCGCCCTCGGCGGCGATCAACCCGATAAGCTGGTTGACGGGCACATCGGCCGTGCCCTCAGGCACCACGATCTTGGCGAGCACACCCTCGTCGACCGCCTCGACTTCCATCGTCGCCTTGTCGGTTTCGATCTCGGCGATGACGTCACCCGACTTGATCGTGTCGCCCTCCTTCTTCAGCCATTTGGCGAGATTGCCTTTCTCCATCGTCGGCGAGAGCGCTGGCATGAGGATGTTGGTTGGCATGGCGCCTCACATTTCTGGGGTCGCGCGGATGAAGGCCTGCGAGTTTAGCTCATCAAAGATATCAGCGCGACCCAAGGTGATCATTTCGTCATGATTCGGGCTTGCCGATTACCGAGCACGTCACCTGACGCGGGTTGGCGCGATAACACTGTAGAACCCGTGCATCCCCTGACGAACGTTCGGGCAGGGAGACCAGGTAATCGTAGGGGAGTTGGCTACCCTTGCCGCAACCGACACGCCAATTGCTGCTGCCGCTCGGTGAATAGCCAGCGGCGACGATCCGACCGTCCTTGCAGGCTTCCCCCCAGGTGCGTTGGATCAAGCGTTGCACCACTGCCGCACGCTTCGTATCGCCCAGCTCCTTGAACTCCGCCGTGGAAATTCCGGCCGATGTCTCTGCCTTCAGGGTCGCTTCCTTGATTTGATCAGGCGGAACATTGACGAGATCATTCTGCAATCGCTGTTGAACGCAACCTCCCATGGCTGCGGACGCGATAACAACGCAAATTAGTTTCCTCACCTTGCCACCTCTCGAGCATGTTAGACTCTAAGAGGTCGCCTTATACAGCACGCTTTTCGCCGCCGCGACCACCTCGTCCACATGGGGCAAGGCGAGCTTTTCGAGGTTCGCCGCATAAGGCATCGGCACGTCCTTGCCGGTGACGCGGACCGGAGGCGCATCCAGCCAATCGAACGCGTGTTCGCAAATGCGCATGGCGATCTCGGCACCCACGCCGGATTGCGCCCACCCTTCTTCCACCGTGACGAGACGATTTGTCTTTTTGACGCTTTCGATCACCGTCTCGATGTCCATCGGACGAATCGTGCGCAGATCGATGACTTCCGCCTCGATCCCGTCTTTCGCTAATTGCTCGGCGGCCTTGAGCGCATAACTCATGCCGATCGACCACGCGACGAGAGTGACATGCGAACCTGGTTTTGCGATCTTCGCTTTTCCGATCGGAATGATGAAGTCGTCGAGCTTAGGCACCGGGAAGGATTGCCCGTAGAGAATCTCGTTTTCGAGGAAGACAACCGGATTGAGGTCGCGAATGGCGGCCTTGAGCAAGCCCTTGGCGTCGGCGGCGGTGTGGGGCGCCACGACCTTGAGCCCCGGCACATTGCTATACCAGGCCGTATAATCATGGCTGTGCTGCGCGGCCACCCGCGCCGCGGCACCATTCGGCCCACGAAAAACGATCGGGCAGCCCATTTGGCCTCCCGACATGTAGAGCGTCTTCGCCGCCGAGTTGATGATCTGATCCATGGCCTGCATGGCGAAATTGAAGGTCATGAACTCGACAACGGGTTTCAGTCCCGCAAGAGCCGCTCCAACGCCCAGGCCCGCAAAGCCGTGCTCGGTGATCGGCGTGTCGACGACGCGACGAGCGCCGAATTCCTGCAACAATCCTTGCGTCACTTTGTAGGCGCCTTGATATTCGGCCACCTCCTCGCCCATGACGAAAACGAGATCGTCGCGGCGCATCTCTTCGGCCATGGCATCGCGCAAGGCCTCGCGCACCGTCATCGTCACCATCTGCGTGCCCTCGGGCACCTCGGGCTCGGCCGAGGCCGGGGTACTCGGTGCGTGTCCCAGCGATGCCGCCGGGAGGGTCGCCTCGGCCTTACGTTGCGGAGGCGCTGTCTTTTGAGCTTCGGCCTTTTCCGGCTTGGCAGTTTCTCCACCATTGAGCTTGGGGGCAGGCGCTGCCTTCGAGGCGGCGGCGGGGTCTTCCCCCTCCCCGGCAATGACCGCGATAGGCGTATTGACGGCCACATTCTCGGTTCCGTCGCCGACCAGTATCTTCGCGAGCACGCCCTCGTCGACCGCCTCGACTTCCATCGTCGCCTTGTCGGTCTCGATCTCGGCGATCACGTCACCGGATTTGACGGTGTCGCCCTCCTTCTTGAGCCATTTGGCGAGCTTGCCCTGTTCCATGGTGGGCGATAGAGCGGGCATCAATACATTGGTCGGCATGGGATACTCAGCGGCCTGAATGAAGGATCACAGCCGAGACCTCGTCTCGGCTGGGCGGATCAGAGAAGCACATGCGTCCAAAGCTCGGCCGGTTCGGGCTCAGGATCGTGCTGGGCGAACTCGGCCGCCTCGTTGACGATCTCGCGAACCTTGGCATCGATCGTCTTCAGTTCTTCCTCGGGCATCTTCCAACTTTCGAGAAGCCGCTTGCGCACCATTTCGATGCAATCACGCTCCTCCCTCATTTTCTGCACTTCTTCCTTGCTCCGGTATTTGGCCGGGTCGGACATCGAATGCCCGCGGTAACGATATGTCTGCATTTCCAGAATGTAAGGGCCCTTGCCGTCGCGCGCGAAAGTGATGGCGCGTTCGCCCGCCGCGCGAACCGCGCGCACATCCATCCCATCGACCTGCTCGCCCGGAATGTTGAACGAGGCCCCGCGTTTGGAGAAATCGGTCTGCGCCGAAGCGCGCGTCACCGCCGTGCCCATGGCATAACGGTTGTTCTCGATCACATACACCACCGGGAGCTTCCAAAGCTCGGCCATGTTGAAGCTTTCGTACACCTGACCCTGATTGGCTGCCCCATCGCCGAAATAGGTGAGCGTCACCGCGCCATTGTCGCGGTAGCGATTGGCGAAAGCGATACCGGTCCCGAGCGGAACCTGCGCACCCACGATCCCATGCCCGCCGAAGAATTGCTTCTCCTTCGAGAACATGTGCATCGAGCCGCCCTTGCCCTTCGAGTAGCCGCTGCGGCGCCCGGTGAGCTCGGCCATCACACCCTTCGGATCCATTCCGGTCGCCAGCATATGGCCATGGTCGCGATAGCCAGTGATCACCTGATCGCCCGGCCGTGCCGCCATCTGCATGCCGATGACCACCGCTTCCTGACCGATATAGAGGTGGCAGAACCCCCCGATGAACCCCATGCCGTAAAGCTGGCCAGCCTTCTCCTCGAAGCGGCGGATGAGCAACATGGAGCGATAGGCCGTAAGCTCGTCCTCGCGCGTGAAATTTGCCCCTTGCGGGGCGCCATCGCCAGACGGGTCGCCCCGACGCGCTCCCTCGGCTCCCGGCGCATCCTTCTCGGTCACGCCTCGCCCCGGCGAGCGGGTCGATTTGGCCGCGGCACCTGCCATGCTGATCCTCCCTGATGCTTGAAACGAGATTAGACGAAGCACCTCGGCTTGGCGAGAGGGCGCGCGGCTCCCGGCGGCGTCTCCGCACTGAGTAGTTAAGGCTCGTGGAACGAGCTGACAGGAAGGCGCGAGCACGTTAACTTCGGCAGCGCGCCTCGACACAAGCGGCGCCACAGCACTTTGGGAGGTTTTGATGACGACATCCCTCGTGAAATATGCTGCCGCGGCGGCGATGAGCCTGTGTGCCTCTTTTGCGCTTGCCCAGACGAGCGCGCAAAAGCCGGCGACCGCTCCCGCGAGGCCAACGGCCGCCAGCCCGGTCGCGAGCACCCCCGCACCTGGAAAACCGAGAACCGCGATCAGCCTCGAATGCTCGAAAAAGGCCGACGCTCAGGGTCTACACGGAAAGGCGCGCAGGAAGTTTCGCTCCGAGTGCAAGCGGGGCAAATCCTGAAGGACGCGCCGATCGCCACGCGACGTGTATCGCCCACTGGGGTTGACGACCAGCTACCCTCTACGGTGTCCGGCTCGGGCTCGAGTCCTTGAGGAAAATGACGAGGTCATTTTTGTTGACGCGGCCGAGTTCCGCGCGCACGCGTTCGTCGAGGAGATCGCCGTCGAGGACCGGCCCGCGGAGCATGGCGACCTTGCGCTCGAGCGCCGCGCGCTCGTCCTTGAGCTCGGCGAGCTCCGCCCTCAGCGCAAACACCCGGCTTTTGATCTGGCGCTTCGCCTCGATGCCGCGCGCCCCTTCATAAGCTTGCACGACGAAGAATCCCGTGGCGAGCGCCGATGCGCTCCACAGGAGAACAAGACCCAGCATCATGCGCCAGCGGTGCTTGATGACCATGGCGCACGATTAGAATCGAGGCAGGTTAACGAGCACTTGCCCACCGGCGCAGGCATTTGTGCCAGATGGAATCACTTCCGTCGACGAGCATTGCCTTGGCGCCGTCTCCCCTAGCGATGGCGCGCGGGCTCGCGCCCGCCCTTGCTTGGCGTCTATAAGAGGGTAGCGATGACACGCACCATCAGCACCAGCTGCTGCATCGCCGGCGGCGGGCCCGCCGGAATGATGCTTGCCCATCTGTTGGCGCGATCCGGAATCGAGGTCGTGGTGCTCGAGAAGCACGCCGATTTCCTTCGCGATTTTCGCGGCGACACCATCCACCCCTCCACGCTCGAGATCATGCACGAGCTGGGCCTCGACGACGAATTCCTGAAGCTCCCTCATCAGAAGGTGCTCACGCTCTGCGCGGAGGTGGGCAATGAGCGCATCGCCGCGGCGGACTTCTCGCGTTTGCCCGTCCACCACCCTTACGTGGCCTTCATGCCGCAATGGGATTTCCTCGATTTCCTCGCAAATCAGAGCCGGCGTTATCCTTCCTTCCGCCTTCTGATGCGCGCCGAGGCGACCGGCGTGACCGAGGAAGGTGGGCGCATCGTCGGCGTGAAGGCTGCGACCGATGAAGGCCCTCTCGCGGTTGATGCCCAGCTCGTCATCGGCGCCGACGGGCGCCACTCGACCATCCGAAAAAGCGCAGGCCTTGTCGTCGAAGATCTTGGGGCCCCGATGGACGTGCTTTGGTTTTCGCTGCCGCGACTTGACAGCGATCCGCAGGACACGATCGGGCGTTTCGAGCCTGGTGCGATCTTCATCAACGTCAATCGGGCAGACCATTGGCAATGCGGCCTTGTCATCGCCAAGGGATCCATTGATGTGGTGCGGCGGGGAGGGCTTGCCGCCTTTCGCGCGAAGATCGGCGAGCTTGCGCCTTTTCTTGCGGATCGCACCGTTGGGATTGCGAACTTCGATGAGGTGAGCCTGCTCACGGTGAGGGTCGACCGGTTGCGCCGATGGTACCGGGACGGCCTCCTGTGCATCGGGGACGCAGCCCATGCGATGTCGCCCGTGGGCGGCGTCGGAATCAATCTCGCCATTCAGGACGCGGTGGCGAGCGCCAATATTCTTTCCCGACCCCTCAAGCTGGGCAAAGTGACGCTAGCCGACCTCGCAGCCGTGCAAAAAAGAAGGCTATGGCCGACACGGGCCACGCAAGCCGGCCAGATTTTCATCCAAAATCGCATCATCGCTTCGGTTCTCCAAGCGAGGGATTTGTTCGCGACGGACGGGTCGAAAGTGCCGACCCGCCCGCCCCTACCGGCGCGCCTCGTGACACGCTTTTCTCTCCTGCAGCGTATCCTGGCGAGGCTCATCGGCATGGGGGTGCGCCCTGAACATGTGCGCGCCGCGAAGGGGTGAGCATCTGTAAGGGACCCCGGTCGCGCGCTGCGATCCCGCGGCACGAACGAGAGCGACAAGAACAATCGTGCCCCTTTCCTCCCGCTCTCCATGCGCACGCCGAAGCGCTCAATGTCGAAATCTCTCGGCGCTGTAGCGGGAAGGATCGGTGAACGGCGTCTGCCCCGTCATCATCTCGGCGAGAAGGCGACCGGTCACCGGGCCGAGCGTAAACCCATGATGCGCGTGGCCGAAGGCAAACCAAAGCCCTCGATGCCGCTCGGCCCTTCCGATCACCGGCACCATGTCGGGAAGGCAGGGACGCCGACCCATCCAGGGCTTCTCGTCGAGACGCTCACCCAATGGAAAGAGGGCGCGCGCGAAAGGCTCGGCGCGGGCGAGTTGAACGGGAGTTGGAGGGGCGTCGCGATCGGCGAATTCGACGCCGGTCGTGAGCCGGATGCCTTTGCTCATGGGGACGAGGGCAAAGCCGCCATGCGCATCGTGCAGGGAATGGCCGAGCGTCGCATTCCCCTTGCCGGCATAGTGCATGTGGTAGCCGCGTTTCACGGCGAAGGGTATGTCGTAACCGAGCGGACGAAACACATCGTCCGACCACGGGCCAAGCGCGACAACAACGTCGCGCGCCTCGATCGGACCGCT
The DNA here is from genome assembly GCA_019247605.1 of Hyphomicrobiales bacterium. Lineage (GTDB taxonomy): Bacteria > Pseudomonadota > Alphaproteobacteria > Rhizobiales > Beijerinckiaceae > GAS188. The sequence goes on along the minus strand of JAFBAS010000060.1, from coordinate 1,048 downwards.
TTCCAAAGCAACCCTCCATCCCGAAGCTTCTTGCGAGAGGCGCCGCGCGTCGCCCTTGAGGAAGCGGCCGCCTCTTTGCACAAAGAGTTCGGCATACGTCTTCGTGAGTGCACCCGGATCGGCCGAGGTCGGTGAGCCGCGGAAATGGATGGCGCCGATCACCGCGTCCGAAACATGCGGCTCGAGCTTGCGAACTTCCGCGCCGGTGAGCACCGCATAGTCGACGCCATATTCGCCGAGAAGCTTAGCCTCGGCTATGGCGTCGCGCATGCTCTCCTCGCTCCGCAGGCATTTGAGCCAGCCTTTCTGATAGACGAGGCTTGCGGCCTTGCCGCCGGCTTCGGCGATGAGTGCGTCGTGCTCCTTGACGCATTCGGCCATCAACGGCGCCAGCGCGTCGGCCGAGCGAGCAATACGTTCAGGTGCGCTCTCCCGCCAATACCGGAACAGCCAGGGGGCAACCCGCGGGAGGGCGGAGAGATGGTAGACGGCGTCGCGACGATTGTTCATCGCGTAGCTCAAGATCGTGCCGAATTCGCGCGGGAACGTGTAAGGAATGACGGCCTCGCGCTGGATCAAACCGGCGTTGCCGAAGCTCGTTTCTTCGCCCGCGCCTCGCCGATCGATGAGAACGACGTCTCGGCCGCGCTTTTGCAGATTGAGCGCGACGCCCACTCCAACCATTCCAGCTCCGAGAACGATAACGTCCGCGCGCAAGTTCATCCGGCCCTCTCTATTCGAACACGGTGGCCTTCTAGCGCGCGGATCATGTTCGGTCACCATGACGACGCTTCGCAAGCGCCAGGCACCCACGCTGCGACCCATCGGTACTCACGAATTTGTTAGCCGGTGCGGGATCAATCGGATTGACCGCGCAAACCTGGCGACGGACAATCAGCGAGACAAAAATGCCAATGAGGAGATGATAATGAAAGCGACGAGGCAAACCATTGTTCTTGCCGGAGTAGGCCTTGCAGCGATGTTCTTCGTGGCCGCGCCCGCGACCGCCGAGACGATCAACTACAAGGCGGACCTCAAGCCTTCGTCA
>JAFBAS010000039.1 GCA_019247605.1 Hyphomicrobiales bacterium | reverse complement strand
GCGCCTCGGCCTCATTGAAGCAATCGCATCGGCAAGGAATGCGGGCTAATCGGTCGCCCCATCCGAGGCCCGCGCGCCTCGGCCTCATTGAAGCTGGGTATCTGTCGAGGGAAATGGCGACGGATGGTCGGGCATCCGAGGCCCGCGCGCCTCGGCCTCATTGAAGCTCGGCATTGGCACCATCCCCTACAGCCGTCTTGGCTCCGCATCCGAGGCCCGCGCGCCTCGGCCTCATTGAAGCCACTCGTAGAGATCGTAGACCGCGTTCGCGACGGCGGGCATCCGAGGCCCGCGCGTCTCGGGCCTCATTGAAGGACGTCCACTCGCGTGTCGTCGAGGAGCACAATCTCGACAAGGCCTCCGAGGCCCGCGCGCCTCGGCCTCATTGAAGGGTGATGACGCCGACGGCGCAGTTCAGCAATGTGCTGGGCCTCCGAGGCCCGCGCGCCTCGGCCTCATTGAAGCTCCGCGTCTTTTTGGATCGTGCGATCGATCCTCGCCACGCATCCGAGGCTCGCGCGCCTCGGCCTCATTAAAGCAAGGCACTCGCCGAGAAGGATAACTTCGACGATAAGGCATCCGAGGCTCGCGCGCCTCGGCCTCATTGAAGCAAGGGCTTGTCGGCGTTGCGCATGGTCGTGAGATGAGGCATCCGAGGCCCGCCCGCCTTGGCCTCATTGAAGTGCGATATTCCGATTGAGGCTTTCCTTCTCGCCGCCTTCGCATCCGAGGCCCGCCCGCCTCGGCCTCATTGAAGTTAAGATGCCGGCAGATGCCGGCACCGCCATCGCACCGGGCATCCGAGGCCCGCGCGCCTCGGCCTCATTGAAGCGCCACCCAGGCCGCGATCGTCGACATCGAGCACCGTAGCATCCGAGGCCCGCGCGCCTCGGCCTCATTGAAGCGTCGATAACGCGAACCTGCGCATGATGGCGACGGGCAAATATCCGAGGCCCGCGCGCCTCGGCCTTATTGAAGGGTGCTGTTTCCCGAGCCGCCATTCGCGGCTGCGAGCACGTATCCGAGGCCCGCGCGCCTCGGCCTCATTGAAGGTCCGTCGATCGGCTCGGTCCCGATCACCGTCCCGCCGCATCCGAGGCCCGCGCGCCTCGGCCTCATTGAAGCACGCACGATAACCGGCTCATTGCCATGATCGAGGATTGCATCCGAGGCCCGCGCGCCTCGGCCTCATTGAAGCCCGTCAGCTCCGGGCGCTTGCTCGCAAGCTCGCCTGGCATCCGATGCCCGCGCGCTTCGGCCTCATTGAAGCTCCATCGAGGCGATGAGCGCGCGCTTCACCCCGTCGATGCATCCGAGGCCCGCGCGCCTCGGCCTCATTGAAGCTAATTATAATCCCACGTGAGCTGCACGTATCCACGGCGCATCCGAGGAGTCTATGCCTCGGCCTCATTGAAGCCTCTGATCCAAGGCATCACTCGATGAGCATTGTCGTCGCATCCGAGGACTCTATGCCTCGGCCTCATTGAAGCCATGGCTGGAGTTTCCTTCTAATCGACTTGCGCGAGTGGCATCCGAGGGCCTCGCGCCTCGGCCTTATTGAAGCATCCGACGAGGCCTCGCGGTCGAGATGGCGCAGGTAAGCATCCGAGGCCCCGCGCGTCGGCCTCATTGAAGCGCCGGCGGCACGCCCGTGACGATCCTCACGAGCCCGAGCATCCGAGGCCCCGCGCCTCGGCCTCATTGAAGCAGCGTCGAGAATGACGGTGGTGTTCTGATCGGGGTAGGCATCCGAGGCCCCGCGCCTCGGCCTCATTGAGAGCTCGCTCGCCTCGCGCCCGGTCTTATCCGTGAGGCGGAAGCCTCACCCCTCGATTCGCTTCGCCACCTCCTGTCGCAGCTTGATGAGGTCGGCCGCGAACAGGCGGATGCCTTCGGCGAGTTTCTCGGTCGCCATCGCGTCTTCGTTGACCATCCAGCGGAAGCTTCGCTCGTTGATCGACATGCGTGCGATGCGCTGGCGAGCCGACTGCTCGGGATCGAGCGCGCGTTTCAACGGGCCCATATCCTTCGAGAGCGCCTCGAGAAGATTGGGCGAAATCGTCAGGGCATCGCAGCCGGCGAGCGCCTCGACCTGCCCGATATTGCGAAACGAGGCACCCATCACGGTCGTCTTATGGCCGTGGCGCTTGGCGTACGCATAGATGCGCTTCACCGAGAGAACGCCTGGATCATCCGAGGCTTTGAAGTCGTGCCCTTCATGCTTCACGTACCAATCGTAGATGCGGCCGACGAAGGGCGAGACGAGCGTGACGCCCGCCCGGAAGCAGGCGACCGCCTGAGGCAGCGAGAAGAGCAGCGTCAAATTGCAATGAATGCCCTCCTTCTCGAGAACGGTCGCGGCCTTTACGCCTTCCCAGGTGGAGGCAAGCTTGATCAGGATCTTTTCCCTGTCGACGCCGCGTTCCTTGTAGGCCGCGATGATCTCGCGTGCGCGGGAGAGCGAGGCTTTGACGTCGAAGGAGAGGTCGGCATCGACCTCGGTCGAGACACGGCCCGGAACGATACGCGCGAGCTCGGCGCCAAGGTCGATCGGCAGACGGCTTGCCACCTCGTTCACGATGGCCTCACTCTTTCCGGGTTGAGTTTTCCCCCAGGCGATGGCGTCCTTGATGAGGTGCTCGTAGTTCGACAGCTCCATCGCCTTGAGGACAAGCGAAGGATTCGTCGTGCAATCGACGGGTTTGTACTTCTTGATCGCCTCCATGTCGCCGGTGTCGGCGACCACCTTGGTCATCTCCTTGAGCTGATCGAGCTTCGAATGGGCGGCATCGGCCGCGCGCGGCGCCTCGTGCACTGTCTCGATGTTCATGGCTAGCTCCTTCCAGGAAATTCATTCTTGAGCTGGGATCGGCGCCGCGCATCCTCGTGAGCGCAGCCTTTTCTCGCGTCCTCTGAACGCCTATCTGGCGTGACATGCAACCCGCCGACCTTCTGACCTCGACCCCGAAGGGCCTGTTCTCGCCGCTCGGCGGGTTCTTCATCGATCCCCTCCGGCCGGTCGAGCGCGCTCTCGTCACGCATGCCCATTCCGATCACGCCCGCCCAGGCCACCAGGCCGTCATGGCAACACGCGAAACGCTCGAAATCATGGCGGTGCGCTGCGGAGAAGGCTTCGCGGGCACCACTCAAGCCGCGGTGCCGGGCGAGCGCCACGAGATCAACGGGGTCACGGTCACCTTCGTTCCCGCCGGCCACGTGCTCGGTTCGGCGCAAATCGTGGTCGAGGCGCAGGGAAAGCGGATTGTCGTCTCCGGAGACTACAAGCGCGCGCGGGATCCGACTTGCGCACCCTTCGAGCTTGTCCCTTGCGACATTTTCATCACGGAGGCGACATTCGGGCTGCCGGTCTTCCGCCACCCGAATGCCAAGAGCGAAATCGAAAAGCTCCTCGCGAGCCGGCGTCTCTTCCCCGAACGGGCGCATCTCGTCGGCGTCTATGCGCTCGGCAAGGCGCAGCGCGTGATCGCGCTATTGCGCGAGGCGGGCTATGACCGGCCAATCTACGTGCATGGAGCGCTGGAGCGGATTTGCGCGCTATACGCGGCTCATGGGGTCGATCTCGGCGAAGTGCGCAAGACGCCGACTGGACGTACGCGAGGCGCCGATCCTGCCTTTGCGGGTGAGATCGTCCTGTGTCCGCCGGGTCAAATCCAGGATCTGTGGACGCGGCGCTTTCCCGAGCCGCTGAGTTCCTTCGCCTCCGGATGGATGCGCGTTCGGGCGCGCGCCCGCCAGCGCGGCGTCGAGCTGCCGCTCGTGATTTCCGACCATTGCGATTGGGACGGGCTCACCGAGACCATTCGCGAGACGGGCGCCTCGGAGGTGTGGGTTACCCATGGCGAAGAGGATGCGCTCGTGCATTGGTGCGGAACGCTCGGCATCAAGGCGCGGCCCCTACGGCTTGTCGGCTATGGCGATGAGGAAGAGGAGGCGGCGCCTCGCGCCGAAGCGAACGCGCTCGAGCCATCGGCCGCGGGCGAGGCCACGAGCGAATGACGGCTCCCCTCATCGCGAAATGTCGCCGTCCTTGCTCTCTTCGGGCGCCTCGACGACGAGACCGGAGCCGGGATCGATCCAGACAAGCCTATCCTGCAGCTTCTTCACGCCCGGCGTATTCTCGACGATCACTTTGAGCCCTGAGCGCTGGCGCTCGTCGAAAATCGTGCCGGTGAGCACGACCGCCCCGTCCTTCACCACGATCCCGACGCTGTTTTGCGGCGCCCACTCTTCCTTGGCGATCTCGGCGAGGATGCGTTCCCGGATCGCCTCGTCCGTCATCGTCTCCTCGCGCCGTCGGCTCGCCGCAACGAGGGCGCGCAGAAGATCGGCGCGCGACACCATGCCGATGATCTCCTCGCCGCGCATCACCGGCACGCGCTTGATCGCGTGCTTCTCCATCAAGCCGACGATCTCCTCGATCGGCGTATCCTCGGCGACCGCGATGACCTCTTGCGTCATCACGCCGCGCACGAAGCGGGAATGGCTCTTCGTGTAGTCGTGCGCGGCACGCCCGGGTCCCAGAATGAAGGCGATGAAGCGCGAGCGATGCTTTTCGGTGCCGAGCTCGGAGCGGCGGATGAGATCGCCCTCGCTCAAGATGCCGATGAGCTTGCCTTCCTCGTCGAGCACGGGAAGCCCGCTCAGATTATGCCCGAGCATGAGCTCGATGGCATCGCGCGTGCGCGTGGCGGGCGTGACGGTGACAACGGGCGCTCTCATCACATCGCGTGCCAGCATCGAACCTCCTTGCGGCTCTGCCGCCTCGGCGGTCAGTGATAGGGGTCGGCGGCGTCCCGCAGTCCGTCGCCGACAAAGTTGAAGGCGAGGATGACGACGATCACCGGAACCATCGGGGCGAGCAGCCAGGGATAGAGGTTGACCGAGGCGAGGTTCTGCGCGTCGTTGAGAAGAACGCCCCAGCTCACGATCGGTGGCCGCAGGCCGAGCCCGAGGAACGACAAGGCCGTCTCGCCGAGGATCATCGAGGGGATCGACAATGTGGCCGAAGCGATCAAATGGCTCATGAAGTTCGGAATCAGATGGCGCGCGATGATGCGAAAGCGCGACGCCCCCATGAGCTCGGCCGCCTTGACGAAGTCCTCTTCGCGAAGCGAGAGGAGCTTCGAGCGCACGGCGCGCGCAAGGCCTGGCCAATCGAGCAAGCCGAGGATCACAGTGATGCCCAGGAAAACCAGGATCGGGCTCAGATTTGCCGGCAGCGCCGCCGAAAGCGCTAGCCAGAGCGGCAGCTCGGGCAGCGAGCGCAGGATTTCGATCAAACGCTGCACGGCCGAATCGACGAAGCCACCGAGGTAGCCGGCAAGCCCGCCGAGCGTCAGTCCGACCACGAAGGACACAATGATGCCGGCGATGCCCACGGTGAGCGAGATGCGCGCGCCATAAACGATCCGCGAGAACAGGTCACGCCCGAGCTTGTCGGTGCCGAGAAGGAAGAGGGTTCCCTCGCGGGGTGGACAGAAAAGGTGAAAATCCGCGGGGATGAGCCCGAAGAGCAGATAGGGCGCGCCGCGGCACAGAAACCGGATCCGCTGCGGCCTCGTCTTGTCGCTCGTGTAGTCGCGCGTGAAGGTCGCCGGATTGAAGCGAAAGCTTTCCGGATAGACGAAGGGGCCCTTGAACTCTCCCTTGTGAAAAAGATGGAGCCGTTGCGGCGGAGCGTAGAGGTGGTTGGCGCGTCGCTCGGCCGGCGGATAGGGGGCGATCACCTCGGCGAAGGGAACGGCGAGGTAGGTGAGGAGCAGGATCGCCGCGGCGATGACCGCCGCCTTGTTGCGCTTGAACTTGCGCCAGGTGAGGGCGAGCGAGGAGGCGCGGGCGAGCGCGCTCTCGCCGCTCAAGCTCGGCGCCTGCGGATCGAACGGAGCTTGCGAGACGAAGCGCTCCTCGAGCGCGGGCGGCAAATGAAGCTCCGCGTTCGCCGACATGTCGTTCATGGCGCGCTTCTCATGCGGAGCGTCCGGCAAAACGGATGCGTGGATCGAGGGCGGCGAGCGCGAGATCGGAAATCAGCATGCCGACCACCGTCAGCATGGCGACGAACATCAAGATGAAGCCTGCGAGATATTGATCCTGCACGCGCAATGCTTGCAACAGGATGGGCCCGACCGTCGGCAAATTGAGAACGAGCGAGACGAGCACCGATCCGGAGACGAGATGCGGCAGGATGTTGCCGATATCCGCGATGAATGGATTGAGCGACATGCGGAACGGATATTTGAGGAGAAGCCTGCCTTCTTGAAGCCCCTTGGCGCGTGCCGTGACCACGTATTGCTTCTGCAGCTCGTCGAGCAGATTGGCGCGCATCCTGCGGATCATCGCTGCGGTCGAGGCGAGCCCGATCACCACGGTGGGCACGATCAGATGCGAAGCGATCGAGTGCATCTTCTCCATGCTCCACGCCTGATCCGCATAGGCAGGGTCCATCAACCCGCCGATCGAGACGCCGAACCAGCGATTGAGGTAATAGAGGAGCACGAGCGCGAGGAGGAAGCTTGGTGTCGCAAGCCCGATATAGCCGATGAACGTCACGAGATAATCGCCGATCGAATATTGGCGTACGGCCGAATAGATGGCGATCGGGATCGCCACGATGTGGACGAAGATGACGGCTGCGATGTTGACGACAAGCGTGAGCAGAAGCGCCTGCCCAACCACGACGTTCACCGGCTGATTGTATTCGAAGGACCAACCGAAATTCCCCTGCAAGAGGCCCGACCAGCCATTCGGCCCGGGCATCAGTCCGACCCAGACCAGGTATTGCTGCCAAACCGGCAGGTCGAGCCCGAATTGGTGGCGCAGAAATTGCGCCTTTTCGAGGCTCGACTGATCGCCTTCCGCCGCAAGCTCGGCGATCTGGTTGGTTAGGTAGTCGCCGGGCGGCAGCTTGATGATGAAGAAGACGAGCGCCGAGATGGCGAAGAGCGTGAGCACCATCGTCACCAACCGTCGCAAGAGGTAGCGCAGCAAGGCCATCCGCGATCACTCCGTGAAGAAGAACTCTTCCATGCGGTAGACACCGAAATAAGAGGTCGGCTCGAAGGCGAAGATGGCCTTCTCCGGCACGTTGCGCAGCCGGTTCGAGACGACGATCGGCTGCAGCTCGCGCGTCACCGTCCCGATGCTGAAAACATTTTTGGCATTCAGTCGCAGCATCTCCTTCCAGATGCGCGCTTGCTCGCCAACATCGCTCGTTTCGCGCCATTGATGATAAAGCTCGAGGAGGCGTTTCGCATCGGGGAGATCGACGGGCTCGCCATGCTTTCCACGCGTCTCCTCGTACTCGCCCCATACCGGCCAAGAGTAATTCTCCCCGAGAGCGGGCGCGATCTCGTAAGGAGGCATCTCGGCCGTCGGAATGGCGTTGTCGAGGCCCGGGCCGGCCACCATGACCGTGCGTCCCGAGTAAGAACGGTTGCGCAAGACGCCGGGCTCCTGCGGCTTGATGAAGAGCTTCACGCCCACGTCGCGCCAGAACTCAGAGATGAGCTGAAGCACGTCGATTGTGTCGCGGCTGTCGCCCGCCACTTCCACCACGATCTCGAGCTCGCGTCCGTCCGGCAAAAGCCTCACGCCTTCCGCGCTACGCGCCGTGAGCCCGATTTCATCGAGGAGAGCGTTGGCGCGATCGGGATCGTAGGTCGCGTTCACCGTGCGGTTGGCCTCGTCATCCAGAGGACTTTCAGGCATGACGGTGTTGTTCCCCTCGAGCCCCAGCCCGAACATCATTGCGTTGTTGATGATCCGGCGGTCGATCGCGAGCGAGAGCGCGATGCGGAAGCGCTCGTCGCGATTGAGCGCTCGCCAGACCGGATCATCGGCCGTGAGGTTCGGATAGAGCGCGTAAGATGAGCCGCGCGCGATCGGCCATAGCAGCGTGCGATAATGATGCTCGACCTCCCCTTCCTTGAGCACCGGCGCATCATACATCGAGAGGCCGCGTGCCAGGAGATCGACCTCGCCGGCATTCGCTTTCGGCGCGAAAAGGCTTGCGGTCGCAAGGTCGATGAAGAGGCGGTCGATATATGGGAGTTGCCGGCCTTCGGGATCGACCCGGTGGAAGTAGGGATTGCGCTCGAAGATGAAGCGATTGGCAGGCGCCCGGGTCACGATTTTCCAGGCGTTGAGCGTCGGCATGTCCGGATTGGCGTTGTCGTACGGATCGTTGACGCGGTTAAACAAGGCAGCCCAGCTTCTGAGCTTGGCCTGCGCGGCCCGATCGGCAAGCTTGTCGGGCGGTGCGTAACGGGCGTGGAACGGCTTGAGATAATGCGCGGGGGCGCAGATGAAGACGGGACGGGGCTGGGCAAGAGCGGGGAGGAACAGCGGATTGGGCTTGTCCCAACTGTAGCGCACATGGCGCGCGTCGAGCACCTCGAAGCGCGCGAGCTTGCCGTCGACGTAAAAGATCGATTCAGGACCCGCTGGCGAAAGCTCCTTATTGTTGGCGATGTCCTCGAAATAGAAGCGGAAATCTTCCGTCGTGAAGGGCTCGCCATCCGACCAGCGGTGCCCCTCGCGCAGCGTGAAGGTGAAGATGCGGTCATCTTGCGCCTCGACCTTCTCCAATAGGTCGGGCCGCAGCTTCAGTTTCTCATCATAGACGACGAGTCGCGTATAGGTGTTGACGGTGATGAGTCGAAGGTCTCGCGCCTTGCTCACGAGGCTTCGCAAATCCCCGCCAAAGCGGCCGATCTCCCGGCCCCTGCCTTTCAGATCGACCACGAGCGGCGTCTTGGGCAGGCGCTCGGCGACGGGCGGCAGCTTGCCGCCTTCGACGAGCGGCGCCAGCATGGGCGCATCTTGGAAGCTCGAGGGAATGGGCGGGGTGTTCCGTGAGAGCGTGATCACGCGGGCGGCGGAGACCTCCGTGCCGTTCGAGCCGGCGCTGCCCGTCCCCGTGCTCACATCGGCGCCGACCGGTGCCCCGGTGGTCGCCTCGCTCCCCGACGTGTCGTTTCCGGCCGCGCGCGGGCTCGTTGCCGCGAGATATGACGCGATCAGCAGCGTCGCGAAGGCGAGGCCGCGTGGTCGGGCGTTTTTCATGAGACGAGCTCGGCCACGCCTTTTGCCCCTCCGGCGATCCGCACGAAATGGCCGGGAGAGGCCTCGACCATGTCGGGGCGTGGCCCCTCCCCTTTGATCGTGAACGGCATCGGCCAGCTCGACGGCTGGGATACACCTTCACCGGCAATCTTATCGAAATCGAGCGGGTGATCGAGATCGGCGCTCGGCACGGCTGCCAGCAACGCCTTCGTGTAAGGATGGCGCGGCGAGGCGAAGATGTCGGCGCTCGGACCTTGCTCGACAACATGGCCGCGGCACATCACCGCCACGTCCTTCGCGAGATAATGGATCACCGCCAAATTGTGGGAGACGAAAAGCAGCGATAGGCCGAGTTCTTTTTGCAGATCCTTCAACAGATTGAGGATCTGCGCCTGAACCGAGACGTCGAGCGCGGAGGTCGGCTCATCGCAAAGGAGCACCGAGGGTTCGAGCGCGAGAGCCCGGGCGATGCCGATGCGCTGACGCTGGCCACCCGAGAAGGAATGAGGGTAACGCGACAGCGCACGCCGATCGATGCCGACGAGCGAGCACAGCTCGAGGACGCGCTTGTCGCGCGAGACCGCGTCGCCCACGCCATGCACCGTGAGCGGTTCGCTCAGGATGTCGTGCACGGTCATGCGCGGATTGAGGCTCGAGAACGGGTCTTGGAACACGAATTGGACGGCGCGGCGATAAGCCGTGAGTTCCGCTCCTTCCAAGGTTGCGATGTCGCGCGCGCCCGAACCGCCGTCGTAAAGGACCCGACCCTCATCGGGCTTCATCGCGCCCATGATGATTTTCGAGAGAGTCGTCTTGCCCGAGCCCGATTCGCCGACGATGCCGAGCGTCTCGCCGCACTCGACCGAGAGGCTTACCTTGGTGAGGGCCGCGACACGCAAGCCGGCCGAGAACGGCCCTCCGCGCTTGAAGAAGGTCTTCGACACGTTCTGCACCTCGAGAACCTTGATGCCCGGATAAGCGCAGGCATTTTTGGCTTCGGCTCTCGGCTCGGCGGGCACCGCGTCGCGCAGCGGCGTGAGCCGATCCTCGGGCTTCCCGTCCACTCTCGGCACGCAACGCATCAAGGCCTTGAGATAAGGGTGACGCGGGTGACGGAAGATCGCGTCGACATCGCCACGCTCCACGATCTCGCCGCGATACATCACGGCGACGTCATCGGCCACGTTCGCCACCACGCCCAGATCATGCGTGATCAGCAGAATTCCCATCTCGAATTGGGATTGGAGGCCTTTCATCAAGGAAAGGATATTGGCCTGCGTGGTCACATCGAGCGCGGTCGTCGGCTCGTCCGCGATGAGGATCGCGGGTTGGCACATCAGCGCCATGGCGATCATGGCGCGTTGGCGCATGCCGCCGGAAAGCTCGAACGGGTAGGCATCGACCTGATGTTGCGGATGCTGGAAGCCGACCTTCGCCAGGAGATCGATCGCCAGCTCGCGCGACTGGCGCGCATCGGCCTGGCGATGGATGCGGGCCGCCTCGGCGATCTGCGCCCCGATTGTATGGAGCGGGGAGAGCGACGTCATCGGCTCCTGGAAAATCATGGCGATGCGCCCGCCGCGGATGTCGCGCATCTCGTCGCCGTTGCGGGCCAAGGTGGTGATGTCGACGAGGTTCTGTCGCAAAGGGTCGCGAAAGTAGATGTGGCCGCGGGTGATACGGGCTTTCTTCGGCAGAAGCCCCATAACGGCCTGGACGGCGACCGACTTTCCCGAACCGGATTCACCGACGATCGCGAGGGTGCGCCCACGGTAGAGATCGAAATTCACATCGCGCAGGGCATGCACGACACCCGCTTCGCCGGTGAAATCCACTGCGAGGTCGCGGACGCTCAAGATGCGATCGTCGTCAGCCACCCTGCTTCCTCCCAACGACAGGCGCGTTCCTCCCAAAGCTAAAGCGCTTTGGGACAAATAACTGCCGGATTGTGACATTTCGTCAAGAGTTGTCACGGGTTTCGGTGAATGGGCAACGCAAATTTCTGGCGCTCCCGCGCCGGACCCGCAACTCCGCTGTTCCGCAACACAGAATAGTGAAGCATTGGGATGGACCGCCGTCCCGCTCAAGATTAGCCTAGCATCCGGCCCTGGTTGATAACGGCTCCTTCGTTTGCAGCCGTAAGCTTTTTCGAAGCGCCACGCTCAGGGCCCGGCATAATGTGCCGGGTATTTGTCATTCTCATTTCAGCGGGAGGTGGAGCATGTTCACTTTGCGTGTCAATGGAGAAACGCATAGCTTCGATGGCGACCCGTCCATGCCGCTCCTTTGGTATTTGCGGGACGAGCTTGGGCTCACCGGCACGAAGTTCGGGTGCGGCATCGCGGCGTGCGGCGCTTGCACCATACACCTGGAAGGTGATGCGGTGCGTGCGTGCCAAACGACTGTCGGCGACGCCGCCGGCAAATCGGTGACCACGATCGAGGGCCTCGATCCTGAAGGCAAGCACCCGGTCCAGAGAGCCTGGCGGGCGGTGAATGTGCCCCAATGCGGCTACTGCCAAGCGGGCCAGATCATGCAGGCGGTCGCGCTGTTGAAGCAATCGCCGAAACCGTCGGATGCCGACATCGATGAAGCCATGAGCGGCAATATCTGCCGCTGCGGCACCTATCAGCGCATTCGCGTCGCCATCAAGCAAGCTGCGGGAGCGTGATATGACAGCCCATGTTCAACGTCACTCCGATTTCGTCATCCAGAACGTCAGTCGTCGCGGACTTTTAAAAGGCGCGCTGGCGACTGGCGGCATTGTTCTCTGCGCCCAAATTCCTCTCGGGCGCGCGTCAGTTGCGGCGGGTGCGCCGAAATTCGGTGCCGACGGCATGCCGCATGGCACGGTGAACAACCCGCTTGCCTTCGTGTCCATCGCGCCTGACGGCACCGTCACCATCGTCTGCCATCGCTCGGAGATGGGCCAGGGGGTGCGCACCGGAATGCCCATGATCGTCGCCGACGAACTCGAGGCCGATTGGTCGCGCGTCAAGGTCGCGCAAGCGACGGGCGACGAGATGAAATATGGCAATCAGGACACGGACGGCTCGCGTTCAACCCGGCATTTCACGAGACCGATGCGCGAATGCGGCGCCGCGGCGCGTATGATGCTCGAAGCGGCCGCCGCCAAACGGTTGGGAGTCGACATCACCGAGGTCGAGGCGCGAAATCACGAGGTCATTCTCAAATCGTCAGGCAAGGCGCTCGGCTACGGTGAGCTTGCGGTCGAGGCGAGCGCGATGCCGGTGCCCGCGAGCGACAAGCTGCGGCTCAAGGATCCGTCCCGGTTCCGCTATATCGGAAAGGGGGGAATCGACATCGTGGATGGATTTAACATCACCACTGGCCGTGCCGTTTACGGGCAGGACGTGCGCGTTCCCGGGATGAAATACGCCGTCATCGCGCGCCCGCCGGTGATGGGCGGCAAGGTCGTTTCCTTTGATGCCGCGGAAACCATGAAGGTGCCTGGGGTGGAGAAGGTGGTCGAGATTCCGGCGCCCCCGTCGCCCTTCGTGTTCCTGCCGATGGGTGGCGTCGCCGTCGTCGCCAAGAACACCTGGGCGGCGATCAAGGGGCGCGAGGCCTTGCACATCACCTGGGACGAGGGCGCGCACGCATCTTACGATTCGAAGGCGTTCCGCTCGGCCCTGGAAGAGACCGCGGGCAAGCCGGGCGAGGTCTTTCGGCAGGAAGGTGACCTGGACGGCGCCATGGCCAAGGCCGCCAAGAAGGTCGAGGCACAATACTACATTCCCCATCTCGCTCATGCGACCATGGAGCCACCCTCAGCCACGGTGCGCATCACCGACGGCAAGGTGGAGTGCTGGACGAGCGTGCAAAGCCCACAGGCAGCGCACGACCTCTTGGTGAAGGCGCTCGAGGCCACGCCGGAAAACGTCACCGTCAACGTGATGCTCCTCGGCGGCGGCTTTGGGCGCAAATCGAAGCCTGATTACGTCGTCGAGGCGGGTCTCGTCTCGAAAGCCATGGGCGGGACGCCTGTGAAGGTCGTCTGGACGCGCGAGGACGATCTGCGCAACGGCTTCTATCACACGGTTTCCGTCGAGCGCCTCGAAGCGGGGCTCGATGCCACCGGCAAGGCCATGGCCTGGCGTCACAACAGTGTCGCGCCGACCATCATGTCGACCTTCAAGCCTGATCCCAAGCACGAAGCCAATTGGGAGGCCGGAATGGGTCTCGTCGACATGCCCTTCGACATTGCCAATCTGCGCATCGAGAATGGCGAGGCGCAGTCGCATACCCGGATTGGCTGGTTTCGCTCCGTGTCGAACATCTCGCACGCATTCGCCATCCAGGCCTTCGCGGGCGAGCTCGCCGCGGCAGCCGGCAAGGACCAAAAAGACTATATCCTCGACCTGATCGGGCCGGCGCGCATCCTGGATGTACGGGCGGCCGCGAAGGATTTCTGGGACTACGGCGAAAACCCGGACACCTATCCGATCGATACGGGACGCTTGCGCAAGCTCGTCGAACTTCTCGCTGAAAAGGGGGAGTGGGGACGCAAGCTCCCCAAGGGCCACGGGCTCGGTATCGCGGTGCATCGCAGCTTCGTCACCTATGTAGCCGCGATCGTCGAGGCTGCCGTTGACGAGAAGGGCAATCTCACGGTGCCGCGCGTGGATGTCGCGATCGACTGCGGGCCGGTCGTCAACCCGGACCGCATCCGCTCGCAGCTCGAGGGCGCTTGCATCATGGGGCTCGGCGTCGCTCTGAAGAACGAGATTTCGTTCAAGGGCGGAAAGGTGCAGCAAGCCAACTTCGACGAATACGACATGGTGCGCATCAACGAAGCTCCCGGCGAGACGCGGGTGCACATCATGCCGCACGAGTTCAACATGCCGATCGGTGGTGTCGGTGAGCCCGGAGTTCCGCCGATCGCGCCCGCGCTCATCAACGCGATCTTTGCGGCGACCGGCAAGCGCATCCGCAGCTTGCCTGTCGGTAATCAGCTTCGCGCGTGACCTTACGCGAATGCGGGCTGGAGTTCCTTCCGGCCCGCATCGTGTACAGCCTGCCTTCCAATTTCGTCTCGCGCTTCAGCGCGAAGTGTTCGCGCGGCGAAGGCCAGGCCGGTCGGATCGGCAAGCAAGCGGATTTTCTGGACTGATGGGCCGCGATCCCGGTTTCCGGCCAGAAAGCCGTCCTCATCGGTGCGCACCTACCCAAGAGCCGGTGTTTTTGGCATAGGGAGGGCTCAGCTCGACGCAATGAGTGTGACCGATGACCGAGATCCTTTGGAACCGCATGACGGCCGAGGCTTTGCGCGGCCGGGCCGCCGAGGGAGCGATCGTGCTTTTGCCCGTGGCCTCGACCGAGCAGCACGGCCCCCATCTCGCCACCGGCGTCGACGACTACCTTTGCAGCGAGGCTTGCCGACGCGCCGCCGCGCTCGTGGCGAAGACGCGCCCGATCGTGGTCGCGCCCACCGTGTGGTGCGGGCTTGCCGAGCATCACGTCGCTTTCGGCGGCACCTTCACGCTGAGCCTGTCGACCTATCAGGCGATGCTGCGCGATCTGTGCCAATCGATCCTGCGGGCAGGCTTCGAGAAGATCCTGATCGTCAACGGGCACGGGGGCAATATCGCCGCGCTCAACGCCTTCACCACCGAGCTTGCGCGCGACCTCAAGGCGCCGATCGCCACGACCACCTACATCATGGGCGGCATCGAGGAGACGAAGGCGATCCTCGACGATCAGGACGGCATCCAGCATGCCTGCGAGGGTGAGACCTCGATGATGATGGCGGTGAAGCCGGATCTCGTCGATCATTCGCGGCTGCCGGAAGCTCATGGCGCGAGCCTTGGCCTTTCAGCCGCACTGGCCCGCCCGATCCATGTGTGGAAATCCTTCAAGGAGCTCACGCCCTCCGGCGTCATGGGCGACGCGCGACGCGCGACACCGGCCAAAGGCGAGGCTATTCTCGACGCTTGTGCCAAGGGGATCGCGGAGCGGCTCCTCAAGGGGGAGCCTTGGGCGTGAGCCCACATTCATCTCCGTTGGCCGTCCTACGCGGGCTTGGCCCGCGTATCCACGCCTTCCTCCAATCTACGTAAACCCGAAAAGCGCGGATCACAGGACCAAGTCCGGTGATGACGGCGCGGTAGACTCCTCCGTACTTAGATTTCGGGCGCTTGCCCAGAAGCCCGCTCTCCGCCAGCATGGCGACCCTTTCTGATGGATCACTCTCATGCGTATCTTCGCGGCCTCGCTCGGCACCGAGACGAACACCTTCTCGCCCATCCCCACCTCGTACGCCAATTTCGAAGCCTCCTTCGCGTATCCTCCCGGCAAGCACCCAGATGCGCCCAAGCACACGACGGCGCCGCTTTATGTGGCGCGCAAGCGCGCGGCCGCGGACGGCTTCACCCTCATCGAGGGGTCCTGCTTCTGGGCGGAGCCCTCGGGCACTTGCGGCAAGGCCGATTACGAGATGATGCGCGACCGCATCCTTGCCGAACTCGAGGCAGCGCTCCCGGTCGACGGCGTGCTGCTCGGCCTTCACGGCGCCATGGTGGCTTACGGCTATGACGATTGCGAAGGCGATCTCGTCGCGCGGGCACGCAAGCTCGCGGGCTCAAAGGCGGTGATCGGCTGCGAATACGACCTGCACTGCCATCTCACCAAGAAACGCGTCTCGAACGCGGATATCTCGATCCTTTACAAGGAATATCCGCACACGGATTTCCTCGAGCGCGCCGAGGAATTGGTGACTCTGGTGCTGCGCACGATCAGGGGCGAGGTTAAACCCGTCACCTCGCTCTACGACATGCGCCTCATCGGCTTCTATCCGACGACGGTCGAGCCGATGCGCTCCTTCGTCGACAAGATGGCGGCTTTGGAGACGTCGCAACCGGGTGTGCTCTCCGTCTCCTTCGGCCATGGCTTCCAGCACGCGGACGTGCCCGACATCGGCTCGCGCATGCTCGTCGTCACCGACGATCGCAAGGAAGACGGCGACAAGCTCGCGGCCGCCCTCGCGGCGGAGATCATCGAGAAGCTCGATCGCCTGACGCCCAAGCTCCTGTCGCAGGAAGAAGCGCTCGGCAAGGCACAAGCGCGCAATGACGGCACCACCGTCATCGCCGACACCTCCGACAATGCCGGAGGCGGGGCGGCGTCCGACAACACCGACATGATCCGCCTGCTTCTAGAAAGGGACGTGACCGACGTGGCGGTGGGCCCGGTTTGGGATCCGGTCGCGGTGCGCTTCTGCTTCACGGTCGGCAAGGGCGCGCGCCTCAAGCTTCGCTTCGGCGGCAAGAGCGGACCGGACTCGGGAACGCCGATCGACGCCGAGGTGGAAGTGATCGGGCTTTGTCGCGACGCGATGCAATCCTTCGGGGCCGCTAAGACCAAGCTCGGCGATTGCGCGGCGATCCGCATCAAGGGCGTCGAGGTCGTGCTTTGCGCGCATCGCAACCAGGCGCTCGGCCGCGAGCTCTTCACCAACGTCGGGATCGATCCCGCGCAAAAGCGCATCGTCGTGGTGAAATCGGCAAATCACTTCCGCGACGCCTTCGGGCCTATCGCGAAGGAGGTGCTCTATGCGGATGGCCGAGGCAACGTGCCGATCAATTGCCGAAGCCACCCCTTTACGAAGGTGACACGCCCGCTTTACCCGCTCGACCCGAGGCCCAAAGGCCAATTCATTCTTTAAGTCAGCCAAGCTTTTCCGCACGCATGGAACAACTGCCTTGGCGGACGTTTCCACCTCCCTCCCCCCGCGACGCAGCCGCGGCGGGGAGGGTACGGGTGGGGGGCGCGGATGACGGACATCAACCTGGAAGGTAGGCGCTCGACGGCGGGAGGCGTTGAGGCGCGCGGAGAACCACAACGGCTTTCGTCGCTGCGCCGGCCCCACCCCGGCCCTCCCCGCCGCGACTGCGTCGCGGGGGTGGGGGCG
>JAFBAS010000005.1 GCA_019247605.1 Hyphomicrobiales bacterium | reverse complement strand
TTGAAACGAGGGAAATACAGTCGCTGCTTCGCAGCACAAACAGCGATAATATTTTCTTCTCCGGGGAAGCTTTGTATTCAGGGCGAGACGTCGGCACGGTCGAAGCTGCGCTCGCGAGCGGATTCGAGACGGCGAGGACCCTTGTGGTGGCACGGCAAGGGATCGACGCCGCACCCACATTGGAAGGTGCGGGCGGGCGGGAGCCTTGATTGCTGCAGGAAACAGGGACGGGAGGTTCGGGCCTTCGTGAAAGCGATTCACCGAACCCGCTCGCGAGATCCCCTCATAGACGGCAGGAGACGAGGAAATGCGGACCGGGCAGGTGCGTGACGCCAAGACTGCTTCAGCGAGATGCTTGAACGTGTTGAGGTTCGACTGCGAGTTCCGGCATGGGATCGCGCGCTCAATATCCCTTCTCGCGGCTCACCACATGCTCGAGCTTGCCGCCGGCTTCGAGGCGCTCGATCTGCCGCGCGATGAAGGTGCTGATCGCGTGATGGTCGCTGATCGCCGCGTTGTGAGGTGACACGTAGACCCTGGGATGGCTCCAAAACGGTGAGGTGGCGGGCAAGGGCTCCGTCTCGAAGACGTCGAGCGAGGCGCCCTTGAGCGTGCCGGCATCGAGGGCCTTGAGCATATCGGTTTCGACCTGAAGGCCGCCGCGGCCGGCATTCACCAGGAAAGGTCCGCCGAGGCGCCCATCCTTCGCGAGCTTCGACAGGAGATCTGAGTTGATGATCCCCTGCGTGGAAGGCGTAAGGGGCAAGAGCACGACGAGGATATCGGTGCGGGCCAGAAACGCGTCGCGTTCTTCGAGACCCGCGAAGGAGCGGATACCGGGGGAGGATTTCCGTGTGGCGCTCCAACCCGCGACCGCGAAACCGAGCGTTCGCAACTTTTGCGCCGCGTCGGCGCCGAGCTCGCCCATTCCCATGACACCGATTCGGACATCCTTCGCGGCCGGCTGTTCGGGATCCTCCTCCCACAGCTTCTCTTTTTGCTGGCGATCGTAGAGTCGCTGCTGGCGATGGTGCAAAAGCACCTGCAGCACCACCCATTCGGACATGCGCTGCGTGAGGTCGGCGTCGACGACTCGCGCCACCGGAACGGAGGGCAGATCGGGGTCGACGAACACATGGTCGACCCCCGCGCCGAGCGAGAAGATCGCTTTGAGATTGGGCAAATCCGATAAAGAGCCCTTCGGATGCCACCAGGTTGCCGCATAGGCGATCGAGTTCTTGTCGAAATTCTCGCCGAGCACATGCACCGCGCGGCCTGGCAAAGCGGTGGCGAGGCGCTTGCGCCAGCCTTCGGGTCGCATCGTCGGGGCGGCGACGAGGATGGCGTTCTGTTTCATGAGCGGCGCTCCAAGCGTGCGGTGATGAGGCCATGTCGGCGGGCCCGCATCTTTTCGCCGATCGCATAGGCCGAACGCAACCGCGCGGCCGCGGCCGCGGCGTGCGCCTTGTTGCGAGCGTGCACGACACCGAGCGGCGTGCCGGCCTCGATCTTCGTGCCGATGCCGGCGAGTTGCGTCAGGCCGACGGCGGGGTCGATCGCGTCTTGCGGGCGGGTGCGTCCGCCGCCGAGAGCCACCACGGCAAGGCCGAGCGCGCGCGTGTCGATGGCGGTGACCACGCCTTCGCGCTCTGCGCGGATCTCATGCCTCACGGGCGCCTCGTCGAGATGCAGATGCGGCCGCTCGATGAGGTTCGAGGGGCCGCCAAGCTCGGCCACCATGCGCCCGAAGCGCTCGGCGGCGGCGCCGCTTTCGAGGCTCGATGCGATCTTGCGCTTGCCCTCGGCAAGGTCGGCCGCAAGGCCGCCCAGCACCAGCATCTCGGCGCCCAGCGCGAGCACCACCTGATGCACCCGTTCCTGCCGCCTGTGGCCCGCAAGATGGGCAATCGCATGGTGCGTTTCGAGCGCATTGCCTGCCGCATCGGCGAGCGGCTCGTGCATGTCCGTAAGAAGCGCGGCCGTCGGCAGGCCGGCGCCATTCGCCACCTGGATGAGGCTTTCGGCAAGCTCTTGCGCCTTCTCCAGGCTCGCCATGAAGGCGCCGGTGCCCCACTTCACGTCGAGCACGAGGCCGCCGAGGCCCGCCGCGAGCTTCTTCGCAAGGATCGAAGCGGTGATGAGATCGATCGACTCGACGGTCGCAGTGACGTCACGAATGGCGTAGAGGCGCTTGTCGGCAGGCGCCAGCTCGCCCGTCTGGCCGATGATGGCGCAACCGGCCTTGCGCACGGCGCGGCGGAAGACCTCGATGCCGGGCTGCGCCCGATAGCCCTTGATCGCTTCGAGCTTGTCGAGCGTGCCGCCCGTATGACCGAGGCCGCGCCCCGAGATCATCGGCACGAAGCCCCCGGCCGCGGCGACGGCGGGCGCAAGAATCAGGCTCACATTGTCGCCGACCCCGCCTGTCGAGTGTTTGTCGAGGACGGGGCCGGGAAGATCCCAGCGCAACACTTCGCCCGACGCCGTCATGGCGCGCGTGAGGGCGACGCGTTCCTCCACCGTGAGTCCTTTGAGGAAGACCGCCATCGCGAAGGCGGCAGCCTGGCCTTCGCTCACCTTGCCGCTCGTGAGGCCTTCGACGAAACGCGTGATGTCCTGGGGCTCAAGACGCAAGCCGTCGCGCTTCGCCCTGATGATCTCTTGCGGCAGGAAGGAAGCCTTGCTCATCGCCGCCGCCTTTCGCCGAGTTCACCGATGCAAATCGAGGCCATGCTCCGCCAGCACGGCCCAGGTGCTCTCGGCATCTTCGGCGAAGCGAAAGAGCGAAAGCTCGGGAAAGGTCACCATCCCGGTTTCGACGAGCGCGTCGAAGTTCACCACCTTGCGCCAATAGGCTTCGTCGACGAGGACGATCGGAAGCTCCGGTTCCTTGCCGGTCTGGCGAAGCGTCAAAAGCTCAAAAAGCTCGTCGAAGGTCCCAAAGCCTCCCGGGAATACGATCAGCGCATTCGCCCGCATAGCGAAATGCATCTTGCGCATCGCGAAATAATGGAAGCGGAAGGTGAGGCCGGGGGTGGAATAGGCGTTCGGCTCCTGCTCTTGCGGCAAGGTGATGTTGAAGCCGATGCTCGGCGCGCCGGCTTCGCTCGCGCCGCGGTTGGCAGCCTCCATGATGCCAGGCCCCCCGCCGGTCGCGATCACGTTGTCGCGAACGGCACCGTGCGGCTTGAGCGCGCCGCCGCGTTCGGAGGCGATTTTCCCGAAGAGCCGCGCTTGCGCGTACCAGAAGGCTTGGCGGCCGGGCCCCTCCTCGCGCACCCGGGCGCTGCCGAAGACCACGAGCGTCGAGCGAACCGAATAGGCTCGCTGGACCTCCTCGGCCTTCGCGTATTCGAGAAGGAAACGCGTGCCCCGCATCGAATCACCGAGCAGGAAATCCTGGTCGAGGGCGGGAATGCGATAGGAAGAAGAGGCAAGCTGGGCCTCGTTCGAGGCCCGCGAGGGCAAGATCGTCATGGCCGGATAACTGCCGGGTAGCGACCCGATTGGCAAGTGCAGGCGCCAAAGCCTATGACGGGCGTTCCGCGCCGCCTGCAACAAACCGATGAATCACTCGCCATTATTACGAAGAAAGCCATGATCCGATGATCGAGCCCTTGATCCGCGCTTTCGGGAACGGGCGTCAGTGACCGACCGTGCGCCTCTCACTCTCGTGCTCGGCGGCGCGCGCTCGGGCAAAAGCCGGCACGCCGAGGCGTTGATCACGGCTGGAACTCCGCCCTGGCAGTATGTGGCGACGGCGCAGGCGCTGGATGACGAAATGGCGCGGCGCATCGATGCGCACCAAGCGCGCCGTGAGAAAGGCTGGGAGACCCATGAGGTACCGCTTTCGCTTCCCGAATGCATCGCGCGGCTCGGGGCAAAGCGCACACCGATCCTCGTCGATTGCCTCACGCTCTGGCTGACCAATCTGATGCTCGCCGGCCACGATGTTCCGGCCGCTTCCGCGAGGCTCGAAGCGGCGCTCGATGAGGCGGTTGCACCCATCGTCCTCGTCGCCAACGAAGTCGGGCTCGGCATCGTCCCGGAAAATGCGCTTGCGCGACGCTTCCGCGACGAGGCAGGGCGCCTCAATCAGCGGCTCGCGGCTCGCTCCACCCATGTGATTTTCATGGTGGCGGGGTTGCCGATGCCGGTAAAGTGAATGCCACGAGACGAAGCCGAGGGACCGACCGTCATGCCGGAATTGAGCAAGGGCGAGGCGGCTCGCCACAAGGCGAAGATGGAAAAGCGCAAGGCCGCGCAAGACGCCGAGGTCGCCTCGAAGACGGTGGCCGAAAAAGGTCTCCTGATCGTGCACACAGGGGCCGGCAAAGGGAAATCCACGGCCGCTTTCGGCCTCGTGCTGCGCGCGCTCGGCCGCGGCTGGCGGGTGGGCGTGGTGCAATTCATCAAAGGCGCCTGGGAGACCGGAGAGCGAAAGGCGCTCGAGAGCTTCGGCGACCTCGTGACCTGGCGCACCATGGGCGAGGGTTTCACCTGGGAGACGCAAGACAAGGCACGCGACATCGCGGCGGCCGAACGCGCCTGGGCGGTGGCGCGCGAGATGATCGCCGACGAGCGGTTTCGCCTCGTCGTGCTCGACGAATTGAACATCGCGCTGCGCTACGATTACGTGCCCCTCGAGGAGGTCGTCGCGGTGCTCGCGGCGCGGCGCCCGCAATTGCACGTGGTGGTGACTGGGCGCAACGCCAAGCCGGAGCTTATCGAGGCCGCCGACCTCGTGACCGAAATGAGCCTCGTCAAGCATCATTTCGCCGCCGGCGTGAAGGCGCAACAGGGAATTGAATTTTAGCATAAATGGATGAGTGAACCGTGAAAGGTGAAGAGATTTTCATGCGACATATTTTGAGCCGAACACCCTACCTTTCACTATTCATTTTTCACTCCTCACTCTTCACGGCGCACTCATCCCCAGGCCGCCACTGATGCAGGCCAAGGCCCTCATGATCCAGGGCACCGGATCGGATGTCGGCAAATCGCTGATTGTTGCGGGCCTCGCCCGCGCCTTCACGCGGCGCGGACTTTCGGTTCTGCCGTTCAAGCCGCAGAACATGTCTAACAACGCTGCTGTCACTGCCGATGGCGGCGAGATCGGGCGTGCGCAAGCCTTGCAGGCGCGTGCTTGCGGCGTTTCGCCGTCCGTCGACATGAACCCCGTGCTCTTGAAACCGCAAAGCGAGACCGGCTCGCAAGTCGTGGTGCAAGGGCGCATCCTCACCAATGCCAAGGCGCGCGAATATCAAGCGTTGAAACCGCGCCTGTTTGCGGCGGTGCTCGAGAGCTTCGCCCGGCTGAAGACGAAATCCGATCTCGTCCTCGTCGAGGGGGCGGGCAGCGCCTCGGAGACCAATCTGCGCGAGGGCGACATCGCCAATATGGGCTTCGCGCAAGCGGCCGATGTGCCGGTCGTGCTCGTC
Source organism: Hyphomicrobiales bacterium (assembly GCA_019247605.1). Classification (GTDB taxonomy): domain Bacteria; phylum Pseudomonadota; class Alphaproteobacteria; order Rhizobiales; family Beijerinckiaceae; genus GAS188. Next base: position 9,488 of record JAFBAS010000005.1, on the reverse strand, counting down.
GGCGACATCGATCGGGGCGGCGTGATCGCGCAGATCGTCGGCACGAGCGCCGTGATCGACAAGGCCGATGCCGCGAGGATCGTGGGATTCATCGTCAATCGTTTCCGGGGCGATCCCTCGCTCTTCGTCGAGGGAATGCGGGCGATCGAGCGGCACACGAATTGGCCGTCGCTCGGGCTCGTGCCCTATTTCGCCAAGGCGCGGCGCTTGCCGGCCGAGGATGCCCTGGCGCTCGATCATCGCGAGGAGGAAGGGAGCGGCGCGGTCAAGATCGCGGTTCCCGTGCTGCCGCGCATCTCTAATTTCGACGACCTCGATCCCCTCAAGCTCGAACCTGCGATCAGGCTTGTTCTCGTGCGGCCCGGCGAGGCCCTTCCCGGGGACGCCGACCTCGTCCTGTTGCCTGGTTCGAAGGCGACGATCGCCGATCTTAAATCTCTGCGCGCCGAAGGCTGGGACGTGGACATCGTGGCGCATCTTCGCCGGGGCGGAAAGGTGGTCGGCCTTTGCGGCGGATACCAGATGCTCGGTCGCGTCATCCGCGATCCGGACGGGATCGAGGGCCCTCCGGGTGAAACGGAGGGCCTGGGGCTCCTCGAAGTCGAAACGGTGCTCACGTCGACGAAATCCTTACGCGCCGTCAAGGGAAAAAGCATTCCCGACGGCGAACCCTTCGCGGGATACGAAATGCATGTCGGCATCACCCGCGGCCCCGATACCGCCCGCCCTGTGCTGCGCTTCGGCGACGGCCGTGTCGACGGGGCGGTCTCGGCGAATGGGCGGGTACGGGGCGTTTACGTGCACGGGTTCTTTTCGGATGCGCGCCAACGCGCGGCGCTGCTCGCGAGCTTCGGCGCCGCGAGTTCAGGCCTTTCCTACGAAAGCGATGTCGAACAAACATTGGACGAGCTCGCCGCGCATCTTGCCGCGCATCTCGATCTCGATCGCCTCCTCACGCTCGCGCGATGAGCAGCACGGCGACGAGCGCATAAGCGATCATCTGGATGACGCAAGCCGCCCGATAAAGCCGAAGTGCCCGTCGGATATCGCTCTCGTTGACGGAGCGCCGCCCATTTCCCATGAAGGCGTCTTCGACCTTAACGCCATCGTAGACGCGCGGGCCCGCGAGTTTCAGCCCGAGCGCTCCCGCCATCGCGGCCTCGGGCCAGCCGGCATTGGGCGAACGATGATGCTTTGCGTCGCGCAAGGCGGCATTCATGCTTTCGGAAGGCGAGGCGCCGGGCACCGCGAAAGCCGCAAGCCCAAGCCATAGCGCGGAAAGCCGCGAAGCCGGGAAGTTCAAGATGTCGTCCAGGCGCGCCGCCGCGAAACCGAAGGCTCCGTGGCGGGGGGTGCGATGGCCGATCATGCTGTCGGCGGTGTTCGCGGCTTTGTAGGCAGCGCCGCCCGGCAAGCCGACAAGCGCGATGTAGAAAGCAGGCGCGACGACGCCATCGCAGAAATTCTCCGCAAGGCTTTCGATCGCGGCACGGGCGACGCCGGCCTCATCCAACGCGCTCGGATCGCGCCCCACGATCCTCGCGACCGTGGCGCGCCCTGGCCCAAGCCCGCCATTCTCGAGGGCGTCCGCCACAGCCTCGACATGCTCGTACAAGCTCTTCTGCGCAAGGAGCGTCGAAGCCAGGACAACGGCGAGCAGCGTGCCCGGGAGGCCTCGCGGCAAGAGCGCCATGGCGAGGACGCTCACCCCGATCGCGACGAGGAGCGTCGTGGCGAGCGCCATCGCGCCCGCCTTGCGGCGCGTCTCCTCGTCGTCACTCTCCTTGTTGAGGCGGCGGTCGAGCCAGGAAAGCAGCGCGCCGATCCAGCTCACGGGATGACCGATGATGCGGTAGAGAGCTTGCGGATATCCGGCACAGGCTTCGAACAGGAGGGCGCCGAAGGCGATGAAAAAGGTGAAGCCGAGATCCATGAATGCCGCCCCAACGGTGAACGAATCGCGGATGCGCAGTGTAACACGGTGAGAGGCGCGAGTGGTGACTCGTGAACCGAGCCCCGAGTAGGGTAGGGAGGGGTGAAGAGCCGGATCGGGTGAAACGCCTGACTCCTCGCTGCTCGCAATATACGAACGAAGTCCTTCTGTTACTGATTCGATTATGCTGATTCCATCCCCAGGAGATGAGTGATGCCGACCGCTCCCCATCTGTCCGACCCGGATACCCCAGACGCGAATCCCGCCCGCCCCAAACCGTTCGCCGGCAAGACCTTGTTCGTGACCGGCGCCTCGCGCGGCATTGGCCTTGCGATCGCGAAAAGATGTGCGCGCGACGGCGCCAATGTCGCGATCGTCGCGAAGACCGCCGAGGCCCATCCGAAATTGCCGGGCACGATCTACACCGCGGCACGCGAGATCGAGGAGGCGGGCGGCAAGGCGCTGGCCCTGCAGACCGACATCCGCGACGAAGAGGCCGTGAAGAGCGCGATCGAGAAAACCGTGTCGCAGTTTGGTGGCATCGACATCCTCGTCAACAATGCGAGCGCGATCAGCCTCACGACCGTTGAGAAGACCGAGATGAAGCGTTTCGACCTCATGCATCAGATCAATGCGCGGGGCACCTTCATGGTGTCGAAATACGCAATCCCTCACCTTACGAAAGCCCCGAACCCGCACATCCTCATGCTCTCGCCTCCGCTCGACATGAAGGAGAAATGGTTTGCGCCGCACACCGGCTACTCGATTGCGAAATTCGGCATGAGCCTCGTGGTGCTCGGCCTCGCGGGGGAGGTTCGAGCGAAGGGCATCGCGGTCAATGCCCTGTGGCCGCGCACCACGATCGCGACGGCCGCCGTGAACAACCTCCTCGGCGGGGACGCGCTGATGCGCGCCTCGCGAACGCCCGAGATTCTGGCGGATGCCGCTTATCGCGTCTTCATGAAACCCGCGCGTGAATTCTCAGGAAACTTCCTGATCGACGACAGCTTTCTCGCGGGCGAGGGCGTGACCGATTTCGACACCTACCGCGTCGACCCGACGCAAGCGCTCCATGTCGATTTCTTCGTGCCGGACGACAGCATCGCGCCCGCGAGCCTTGCGCCTTCGGCCTGCGCCAAACCTTCGGCCTGAGCCAAACCTTCGGCCCGCGCCAAGGCGCGCCGATCCACCCCCCACAAATCGGAGACGCGCAGACGATGATCGTCGTTCACCAATTCGAGCCGAGCAAAGGCGAAAACTCCGATGTCACACCGCTTGGGGAGCGCACGCTTCGAACGGGCGAGCCGATCCCGTCGGACAGCGCCTGGCTCGATCTTTTCGAGCCCACGGGCGGGGAGATCAAGGCCGCCGAAGCCTTTGCGGGCCTTTCTCTTCCGACACCCGAGGAGATGGACGAGATCGAGCCCTCCGAGCTCCTCTATACCGAAGACGGGGCCCTATTCATGACGGCGCGGGTGCTGTGCCTCGCGAAGACCAATCGTCCCAAGATTGCGAATGTGAGCTTCATCCGCAAGGGACGCATCCTGATCACGGTCCGCTATGACGAGCCGAAACCCTTCCAGAGCTTTTCGGGGCACGCGCAGCGCTTCGGGGTTTCCAGGAAAGATCCCGATGCGATCTATGTCGGCCTCGTGGACATGATCGTCGGGCGCGCGTCGCAGATCCTGCGCACGACGGGAGATCGGATCGACGCCCTTTCCGATTCGGTTTTCGAAAGGGCCTCTCGCGGGGGCCGCCCGGTGACGACGAATGAATATCAATCCGTGCTCGCCACGCTCGGCCAGGAAGGGAGCCGCATCTCGAAGGTGCGAGAGAGCCTCGTCTCGATCGAGCTCATGCTGCGCTTCGCGAGCCCGCCTGCGCCGGGCGGATCCGAGGAGAGCGAACCTCAAGGCCGTATCGGCACGATGCTGCGCGACATCGCCTCCCTCGAAACGCAGACCGAATATCTCCTCGGCAAGGTGCAATTCTTACTCGACACCATTTTGGGCCTCGTGAACCTGAGCCAGAACGACATCGTGAAAATCTTGTCGGTGATCATGGTCGTGTTCACGCCCCCGACCTTTATCGCCTCGATGTACGGCATGAATTTCAAGAACATGCCCGAATACGACTGGGCTTACGGATATCAATACGGTCTCGTGCTCATGCTCGTCTCAGCCGTGGTCCCCTATCTCGTGTTTCGCTGGAAGAAGTGGCTGTGAGCCGAAGCCCGTCCGTCCTGGCCGTGCGCGGCACGTGGCGCACTTGAGTGCGCGCAGACGCAGCGGAACCGTCAATCCGTCCTGGTCGTCCTCGGGCCTGATCCGAGGATCACCTCGGCCGTCCATACCTCGAGCCACGATCATCGTCTGTCGCGCAGGAGGCATGCGCGGATGAGCGGTAAGGACCGGTGATAATCAGGATAGACTCTCACGAGCTCGCTGAGTTACGCGACGCAGGTCCCGATCCGCTGGAAGCGACCAAGGGCCACTCTTTCCACCTGGAGAATGAATATGACCGAGCCGTCCGAGTACACGCCGCCGAAAGTCTGGGTCTGGAACAAATCAAGCGGCGGCCAATTCGCCAGCATCAACCGCCCTATCGCTGGAGCCACACACGAGAAGGAGCTCCCGGTCGGCCGCCATCCCTTGCAGCTCTACTCGCAAGGCACGCCGAACGGCGTGAAGGTCACCATCCTGCTCGAGGAGCTTCTGGCGCGAGGGGAACGGGGCGCCGAATATGATGCCTGGCTCATTCGCATCGGCAACGGCGACCAGTTCGGCAGCGGCTTCGTGGCGATCAATCCCAACTCCAAGATCCCGGCGCTCGTCGACCGCAGCGAACCCAAACCCGTGCGAGTTTTCGAATCGGCCTCGATCCTCATGTATCTCGCCGAAAAATTCAGGGTTTTTCTGCCGACGGAACGGGCGGCGCGCGCCGAGTGCCTTTCCTGGCTCTTCTGGCAGATGGGGAGCACGCCATATATCGGCGGCGGCTTCGGCCATTTCTACGCTTACGCACCCCAGAAAATCGAATATGCCATCGACCGCTTTACCATGGAGACGAAACGCCTGCTCGACGTGCTCGACCGCCAGCTTGCGGAACACAAATTCGTGGCCGGCAGCGACTACACGATCGCCGATATGGCGATCTTTCCCTGGTATGGCGGGCTCGTGAAGGGCTGGTCGTATAATGGTGCCGAGTTCTTGAGCGTGCACGACTACAAGCACGTCAACCGCTGGGCCGACATGCTTCTCGAACGACCTGCCGTTCGGCGTGGCCGCATGGTGAACCGCACGAGCGGCGAGCCCTCGAGTCAGCTCCACGAGCGCCATGACGCGAAGGATTTCGAGACGCGGACGCAGGACAAGCTCGAGCCGGTGAGCTGAGCCAGGATTGAACGGTGAAGGGTGAAAAGTGAAAGGTGAAGGTGAGGTGAAGGGCGGTGAGCTCCCTCCTCACAACTCCCTTTTCACTTATCCCCCTATGTTGAAGGCGGCGAGCGCCGCCATGTTGACGAGGTCGGCATCCTTGGCCCCGAGCGGCACGATCTGCACCGGTTTATCGAGGCCGACGATGAGCGGGCCGATCACGGTCGAGCCGCCGAGCTCCTGCAGCATCTTGGTCGAGATCGAGGCCGAGTGGAAAGCCGGCATGACGAGCACGTTGGCGGGCCCGGTGAGGCGGCAGAACGGATAGGTAGAGGCCATGAGCTCGCGGTTGAGCGCGACGTCGGCCGCCATCTCCCCGTCGTACTCGAAATCGACCCGCATCTGATCGAGGATGCGCACGGCCTCTTGCACGAACTTGGTGCGCTCGCCCTTGGGATGGCCGAATGTCGAGAAGGCGAGGAGCGCGACGCGCGGCTCGTAGCCCAGGCGGCGCGCGACGCCCGCCGCCTCGACCGCGATCTCAGCGATCTCCTGCCCGCTCGGCAGCTCATGGATCAAGGTGTCCGCGACCAGGATGGTGCGGCCGCGCGACAAAGCGAGCGAGAGGCCGATCATCCGATGGCCGGGCTTCGAATCGATGACGTGGCGCACATCCTCGATGGCAATCGAGGCGTTGCGGGTCACGCCCGTGACCATGGCATCGGCATCGCCGAGCGCCACCATGGCGGCGGCAAAATGGTTGCGGTCCTGGTTGATGAGGCGCTGGCAATCGCGGAACAGGAACCCTTGCCGCTGTAGCCTCTCATAGAGGAATTGCGCGTAAGCCGTGTTGCGGTGAGAGAGGCGCGCATTGTGGATTTCGATGCCGTCGCGCGAACCCATGTCGATGCCCGCATGGGCCGCCGTCTCGCGCACGCGCTCCTCGCGTCCGACGAGGATCGCGGTGCCGAGCCCGTTCGCCACATAGGAAAGCGCAGCGCGGATCACCTGTTCCTCCTCGCCTTCGGCGAAGACGACGCGCTTCGGGAAGCGGCGCACCCGCTCGAAGATGCGGTTCAGCGTGCCGGCGGCCGGATCGCGCCGCGAGGAGAGCTGCACCTTGTAGCCCGCCATGTCCACGATCGGCCGGCGTGCCACCTTCGTGTCCATCGCGGCTTGTGCCACCGCCATCGGCACCGTGTGGATGAGGCGCGGATCGAAAGGAGCCGGGATGATGTAGTCGCGCCCGAAGCGCGGACGCGCGCCCTGATAGGCGGCCGCGACCTCGTCCGGCACGTCCTCGCGCGCAAGCTCGGCGAGCGCGCGCGCCGCGGCGATCTTCATCTCCATGTTGATTGTCGTGGCATGCACGTCGAGCGCGCCGCGAAAAATGTACGGGAAGCCCAGCACGTTGTTCACCTGGTTCGGATAATCCGAGCGCCCGGTCGCCATGATGGCGTCATCGCGGATGCGCGCCACGTCCTCGGGCCCGATTTCGGGGTCGGGGTTCGCCATGGCGAAGATGATCGGCTCCTTCGCCATGGATTCGATCATCTCGGCCGTGAACGCGCCTTTCACGGAAAGCCCGAACACCACGTCGGCGCCCATGAGCGCATCGGCGAGGCTGCGCGCCTTGGTTTCGGCCGCATGCGCCGATTTCCATTGGTTCATGCCGTCGGTGCGACCTTTGTAGACCACCCCCTTGGTGTCGCATAAGATGACGTTGTCGGGCCGAAACCCCATCGCCTTGATGAGCTCGGCGCAGGCGACGCCCGCCGCGCCCGCCCCGTTGATGACGAGGCGCGTCTTCTGGATGTCGCGCCCGGTGAGGTGAAGCGCGTTGATGAGGCCCGCCGCCGCGATGATCGCGGTGCCGTGCTGATCGTCATGGAAGACCGGGATGTCCATGAGCTCGCGCAATCGCGTCTCGATGATGAAGCATTCGGGCGCGCGGATGTCCTCGAGATTGATGCCGCCGAAGGTGGGGGCGAGGTAGCGCACCGCGTTGACGAAGGCGTCCGCATCTTCGGTGCCCACCTCGAGATCGATGGAATCGATGTCGGCGAAGCGCTTGAAGAGCACCGCCTTGCCTTCCATCACGGGTTTCGAGGCGAGCGCCCCGAGGTTGCCCAGACCGAGGATCGCCGTGCCGTTCGAGATGACGGCTACGAGATTTCCCTTGGCGGTGTAGTCGAAGGCGCAAGCTGGATCGTCCGCGATCGCAAGCACCGGCACGGCGACGCCCGGCGAATAGGCGAGCGAGAGATCGCGCTGCGTCGCCATGGGCTTCGTCGGCACGACCTCGATCTTGCCGGGGCGTCCCTGGGCGTGGAACTGCAGAGCTTCCTGATCCGTGAAGCTCGGCCGGCTGCGGCGCTCGACGCGCCTGCCGGTTTTGGAAGTCGTATCGTTCATGGGCCGCTTCCTCGGGGAGTCGAAAAGGAGTTGAGTTTCTGGAGCACGATCTCGCGAGAGGCCTTCTTTGCCTTCCGGATTATGCGTGGACGCAACGTTAGGCTAGAGGCGCCAAGGTTCCAAGCCTCACCTTGCGGCCGGAAGGCGGCGGAGCTCCATGGCATCGCGCAGCCGGTACCAATCGAGTAGTGCCGAGACGAACGGCCGCAAGGCCGCATGCGCGCGAATGGGCGCGAGCTTCGTCACCGGCAAAAAGAGCTCGCCCTGCGGGAACCCCGCGATGCGGCGCGCCACGTCGCGCCCGACGAGGCTCGCGAGCGCGATACCCCGCCCGTTGAAGCCGATGGCGGCAAGAAGCCCGGGCGCGAGAAGGTGCAAATGCGGAAGATGATTCGTCGTCATCGCGACCCAGCCCGACCATTCCTCGGACCAGCCGAGATTCCCGATCTGAGGGAAGAGCTTGCGGATGCGGCGTTCGGCCTTGGCGACGTTCGGCCGTGCGCCGATGCTGAAAGCGGGGCCATCGACGCTCATATGGAGGCGCCCGTCGGCCCGCACCCTCACGCCCGCATAGAGCCTTCGGGTGTCGGTGAGGGGCTGGCGCTCAGGCAGGATGGCGGCGCGCAGATTCTCGCTCAACGGCTCGGAGACGAGCTGATAGGCCCGCAACGGCACGAGGCTTCGCGCGAGCCCGGGCCAGAGATCGTCCGTGTAGGCGTCGGTCGCGATGACCACCTCGTTCGCGCGAAGCGACCCGGACGTGGCATCGATGCGCCAGCACTTGCCGTCGCGCGCAAGGCGACGCGCACGACTGTTCGTGAAGATGCGAGCGCCCGAGCGGAGCGCCGCCGCCGCAAGACCTCGCGTATACGCGTGCGGGTTCACGCCGCCGGCTCGCCGGTCGAGCAGCGCGCCGAGATAGAAACGGCTGCCGAGGAGCCGTTCCGTGGCCTTGGCATCGAGGCATTCGACGGGGGCGCCCCGCTCTTGCCAATAGGCGGAAAGCTTCGCGAGGCTCGCGAGAGCGGCGTTCGTATGCGCGCCGAGGATCCAGCCTTTGCGCGAGGCCTCGCAATCGATCGCGTGACGCGCAATGAGGTCGAAGACGAGATCGGGGCCGGACGCCACCGCACCCACGATGCGCGAGCCCGCCTCCTCGCCGAATTCATGCTTGATCTCCTCATGGTCGCGCTTGGCGTAAGGGACAACGAGGCCGAAGGCCCGCCCTGAACCTCCCGCGCCGATCTCACCCGCCTCGAGCACGGTGACCTCGCGTCCAAGCTCGCGCAGATGAAGCGCGGTCGAGAGCCCGCATATGCCCGCGCCGATCACCGCGACGTCGGTGTCACGCGCTCTTTCCAGGATGTGCGTCTCGGGCGCGGGCGTTCCTATGGCGTAACTTCGCGGCAGTGGCGCGGGATCTGAGGAGGGGGAGATCATGACTCTGCCCTTGGAACCCCCCCACGTGCCGAGCGGTCGCGTGGAGGCAAGCCCTCCCAATATTCGGTTTCGAGCCGGCGCAAGATCAATCCCCCGATTTTCGACGCTCCTCGACCGCCGCCCACCCGCGACGCGGTCAGCTACTTGTCGGCATGGCCGCATGCTCACCCAGTGGCGCGGCGACCGGACCGCCCAGGCCGGAGGCGCGCCCGTCCCGACACGGCGTGTGAGCCTCGGCGTCGTTTTGCGGAGGAGGCGGCGAGCTTTTCGACCGATAGTCGCATCCCCATGGCCCTCATGACGCGCAGCACCGTGCCGAGTTCAGG
>JAFBAS010000177.1 GCA_019247605.1 Hyphomicrobiales bacterium | reverse complement strand
GTCGCCAATGGCGGCAAGAGCATCGAGGATCCCCCAGGATGGCGCGAAGGGGCGGCAGGCAAAATCTATCTTGTCTACCTGCGCGATCCATCCGGCAACAAGATATGCGCGGTGCACCGCGCCTGAACGGATGCCGCGAGTCCGACTTGCACGACGTTTTCGTGCTCCTTGGATCGTGATCGCCTCGTGCTCTCGAGCGCCCTCGTTCTTTCAGCCGGGGATGGTGGACGCGGCACGTACCGTGCCACATCCCCGCTAACGTCAACCTCTTCGTGAAGGTGCCCGTGCGCGCCGAGAGCACATCCTTTTCGGCGCGCCAGTCGACGTAGTCGCCCAAGCTCGCCCGCGGCAGTGTAATCGGGCGCAGAGGTCTCGAATCCACGCGGATGCGCGTGATCGGGTGACATGAGGTCGCGCAGATCTCATTTTTAAATCGCAAATCAGATGCGAGGGTGAGGAAGATTCCTGATCGGCGCAGGGGTTGAATTCGAAACATCAGCCAGGCTGAGCATTCGCCTCGCAGCCCAATAAAAGGGGTAGGGCCAAGCGTAGATTGGGAATGGACGGACGAATTCTTTTCAACTCACGCCGATGGCGGCTGTGGTTCAAGCTATTTTACTGACGATAAACATGCTTTAGTGAACAGATACCGAATATGACGCGACGCGCACCTGGCGCAAACAGGGAGGCCAACGATGAGAATATCGCGAATTCTGCCGACGCTCGGAATCGCGGCGGCTCTCAGCTTATCAGCGGCGCAGGCCAAGGACTGGACCAAGGTCGTGATCGCGACCGAAGGCGCCTATATGCCGTACAACGGACATTCGCCTGACGGTAAGCTGATCGGCTTCGAGATCGACCTCGGCAATGATCTCTGCGCGCGCTTGAAGATCACCTGCGAGTGGGTCGCCCAGGACTGGGATGGCATCATCCCTGGCCTCAACGCCGGTAAATACGATGCCATTATGGATGGCATGAGCATCACGGCGAAGCGGCAGGAAGTCATCAACTTCTCTCGCAATTATACCAACTCGCCGACCGTGTTCGCGGTGCGCAAGGACGGCCCGCTTGCGGACCTACCCGACAACGAGGTGCGGGTGTCGCTCGACGATAAGGAGGCAACCGCGGCCGCTATCAAGGCCCTGACGCCGGTGTTGAAGGGCAAGACCGTCGGCGTGCAGACGGCAACCATCCAAGCCGATCTTTTGAACACCTATCTCAAGGATGTCGTGGATATCCGCACCTACAAGACAACCGAGGAACATGATTTCGACTTGCAGGCGGGGCGAATCGACGCCGCGCTCGCATCGACCTCCTATTTCGTGTCCACGCTGGCGCGGCCCGGCGGCGAGAAGCTCAAGCTTGAAGGGCCGCTATTCACCGGCGGTCTGCTCGGCCTGGGCACCGGGATCGGACTTCGAAAGAGCGACCCGGAACTGAAGGTCATGTTCGACAAGGCCTTGAACGAGGCTCTTGCCGACCGCACGATCAAGAAGCTGTCGCTGCAATGGTTCAAGACGGATATCAGCCCGCCACCCCAGAGCTGATAGGACGTGCCGACCTACCTCACGCTGGTCGGTTTCGGGCCGACCGGCTGGGGTTGGCAGCTCCTCCTCGCGAGTTGGATGACGCTGTCGGTCTCCGCGGCCGCTTTCGCCATCGGGCTTGTTTGCGGCGTGGTAGGCGCCTGGGCGAAGCTGTCGCGCTCCCCCGCGGCACGCCGAGCCGGCGATGCCTATACGACGGTTCTGCGCGGCATCCCTGACCTTTTGGTGGTCTATCTGTTTTATTTCGGGGGCAGCGAGGTGCTGACCTCCGGGGCAAAGCTGTTCGGACAGAGTGGATTTTTCGGCTTCAACAGCTTCATGGCCGGTGCGCTCGCGATCGGAATCGTCTCCGGCGCTTACCAGACGGAAGCGATTCGAGGCGCCTACCATGCCATCCCCCGCGGCGAGATCGAAGCGGCCCGCGCGGTCGGTATGTCCGGCCTCCTCATGCTGCGACGGATCATCGCGCCGCGCGTGTTGCGCTTTGCCCTTCCGGCGATGGGGAATGTCTGGCAAAGCGCGTTGAAGGATTCAGCCCTGATCTCCGTAACCGGCCTGGCGGAGATCCTGCGTGAGATTCATATAGGCGCAGGTTCGACGAGCCGGCCCTTCGATTTCTACATCACCGGATTCATTCTCTACCTGGTGCTGACCACGGTCTCCGGGGCCGCGTTCCGTGCAACGGAGAGCTGGACGCTGCGCAGCGAGCGCCGGCCATGAACGAGCTGTCATTCCTCGGCGACACAATGCGACAATTGCTGAGCGGCGTGCCGTTGACCGTGGAGCTCACAATCATCTCGGTTTCCGTCGGTGGCGCTCTCGCCATAGTGTTGTCCGTGTTGCGCGCCTCATTCGCGCCCTTCGCCTCATTCGTGCGCTTTTACGTGTTCGCGCTGCGGGGCACCCCGCTGCTGCTGCAAATGTTCCTGATCTATTACGGACTCGGCCAGTTCGATACCGTTCAACACAGCGTGTTGTGGCCTTTCCTGCGTCAGCCTTATTGGTGCGCCATTCTGGCGCTGTCGCTCAACACCGCTGCCTATGGCTCGGAGATCATCCGCGGCGGTTTGCAATCGGTCCCGCCGGGCAGCATCGAATCCGCGAGAGCGTGCGGCATGTCAGGCCTCCTCCTCTATCGACGCGTCATCCTGCCATTGGCGCTTCGCCAAGCGTTGCCGGCCTATGGCAGCGAGGTGATCGCGATGGTGAAATCCACCTCGCTCGCCAGCATCGTGACGTTGATGGAAATCAGCGGGATCGCGTATGCCATCATCTCCGAGACCTATCGGGCGCTGGAAGTTTTTCTCTGCGCCGGCTTGATATATCTCGTCATCAACTTCGTGCTCACAAGGGCGATCGCCAGCCTTGAAGTTTGGCTCAACCCCCACCTGCGATCCGCGACGTCATGACCCCGGCGATCGTCATCCGGGATCTCCACAAGAGCTTCGGCTCGCTGGAGGTGCTCAAGGGGGTGTCGCTCGACGCGGCGGAGGGTGAGGTCATTTCGATTATTGGCGCCAGCGGTTCCGGCAAGAGCACGCTGTTGCGCTGCATCCCGCTGCTCGAGCTCCCGGATTCGGGCGAGATCATCATCGGCGGTGAGACGTTGCGCATGCGCTCGCGCCACGGCCGGTCAGAGCCTGCCGACACCACACAGGTGAATCGCATTCGCGGCACGCTCGGTTTCGTCTTCCAGAGCTTCAACCTGTGGCCGCACATGACCGTGCTGCAGAACCTCATCGAGGCCCCGATCCATGTGCAGAAGCGCCCACGCGCCGAATGCATTGCCGAGGCCGAGGCGCTCCTGAAGAAGGTCGGCATGGCCGAAAAGCGCAATGCCTACCCATCGCATCTTTCGGGGGGCCAGCAGCAGCGTGCCGCGATTGCTCGCGCGCTCGCGATGCGCCCGCGTGCGCTGCTGTTCGATGAGCCGACCTCGTCGCTGGATCCGGAGCTTGTCGGTGAGGTGCTGCAAGTGATTGCCGGCCTCGTGGCGGAGGGCCGCACCATGCTCATCGTAACGCATGAAATGTCCTTTGCGGCCGAGGTCTCGAGCCGAGCCATTTTCCTTCATGCTGGCCGGATCGAGGAGGAAGGACACCCGAAGCAGGTGTTCGGCGATCCTGTTACCGAACGCTGTCGCGCCTTCGTCGCACGCCACCTCAACCGCTGACCATGTCGCCCCATGTGGCCCTTGCTACTCCATATCCTCGCTCGACCTGGCGACCGCATTTTCGCGAAAACGCTCGATGCGCAAGGCATGGATCGGCATGTTCGTATGTCCAGTCGCGACGAGCTCCGACATGACCGAACCGGCCCCTGGCCCGAGTTGAAAGCCATGCGCTGAAAACCCGAATTGGTGGTAGACGCCCTCGCTCGTGCCGCTCGCCCCAAAGACCGGGATTTCGTCGGGCATGCGCGCTTCGATGCCGGCCCAGGCGCGCAAGATGTGAGCGGTACGCATGATCGGGAACACGTCGGCGACAGTGCGGGCGCTGACGGCGAGCTTTGCCCAATCGAGCACTGTAATGTTCTCATCGCGCAGCGGCACGCCACGATGGCCGCCACCGATCAGCACCGTGCCGTTGTCAAATTGCTTGAAGGAGAGCTTGCGTCCACGCAGAATGACGACTGGCTTGATAAAGGCCGGCATGCGTCCAGTGATCATGAGCATCGGCGCGATCACTTCGAGGGGCACCGGCTCACCGAGCATGGCGGCGATGCGGTCGGCCCAGGCGCCGGCTGCGTTGATCACCTTCGGCGCGACGTATTTGGCTCTGTCGGTGAAGACCGCCCAGCTTGTACCTTCGCGCCTTATCTCCATGACCCGTTCGCCGTCGCGGATGACCGCGCCGAGCGCTTCCGCCTTCCGGCGAAATGCCTGCGTGGCGCGAAACGGAATGGCGGCGCCGTCGCGACGCGATACCACGCCGCCTGGGCAGCTCTCGGCCACGGCAGGCACGAGGCGGTGCAGCTCGGCCGCGTCGATCAGCTCCTCGTGCGTGAAGCCCTTCGCCCGCAGATCACGCATCCGTTTTTTTAAGAGCGCGAGCTCCGCCTGCGTCTCCGCGACGAGCACCTGTCCCTCATTGGTGAAGCCGCAATCGTCGTCGACGAGCTCCTCGATGCGATGCCAGATGTCCATCGAATGAACCGAGAGCGGGATTTCCGCGATGTCTCGCGCCAACTGACGCACCCCGCCCGCGTTCACGCCCGAGGCGTGCCGCCCCACATGATCCTTTTCGATCAGGACGACGTCCAGGCCCCGCAGCCGGCAATGCAGCGCGCTCGAGCAACCGTGGATGCCGCCACCGATGATGATGACATCGGCCGTCGCGGCGCCCGCGCCGCTCACCTCGCCACGGCCTTCTCTGCGTCGGCCGTTTGGGGCAAGGCGGCGATCTCGGCAAGCGTTACAGGCTTCACAGGAGGCCGCAGCCGATAGTAGCCGACCTCGGCCGGCGAGACCGCGCGCGCATCGGTGATCATTTCGGTCACGGTGAGGCCGCAAAGCCGCCCCTGGCAGGGTCCCATCCCACAGCGCGTGAAGGCCTTCATCTGGTTGGGGCCGCAGGCGCCAAGCATCACCGTCTCGCGGATCGTCTTCGCAGAAACTTCCTCGCAGCGGCAAACGAGCGTTGCGTCATCCGACGGTACGCGGAAGGCTTTCGCGGGCCTGTGGAATACATCGAGAAAGCGCCTGCCGCGCGCAAGCAGCGCCAATTCGGCGCGCAGCGGCGCCGCGTCTCTGTCGCGCTGCCCCGCGCCGATGCGCTCGAGCCTGAACGCCGCGCCGAGCGCAGCGATCCGCCCGCGCGCCGCGGCGCTCTCGCCGCCGGCGATACCCGCGCTGTCGCCGGCGATCGCAACGCCTTGGACCGTGCTCGCAAACCACGCATCGACTTGTGGCCGGAAGGCGAGTTGCACATCGTCCCAATCATGGGCGCAGCCGATCGCGTTCGACAGGTTGATGCTCGGCACGATCCCTTGATGGAGCAGCAGGAGATCGCAATCCAACTCGGTCCTGCGGCCGGCCCGCTCAAAGGCGACGCGGTTCAGACGCTTTTGACCTTCGGCACGCAACGCGGTGATCCCGCCGACCACGTCCAGGCGACGGTGAACCATTCGCAAGAGCGCCAATCCCTTCGCCAGATAGGGAGAGGCGAGGAATCCGGGGGTGGCGGTGAGCGCCGACATCCAATTCGCACGAGGTGTCGTGTCGAGGAGGGCGCGGATCGAGGCGCCTGCCTCGATGAGCTGCGCGGCAACCAAATAAAGCAGTGGCCCGGTTCCCGCGAGTACGAGGTGCCCGTCGGGCACGAGGCCCGAGGATTTGAGCGCGATCTGTGCGGCCCCCGCGGTCATCACGCCAGGCAGCGTCCATCCGGGGATTGGGAAAGGCCGCTCTTGCGCGCCCGTCGCCAGGATCACCTCTTTCGCCCGCAACAGCCTCGCCTTGCCGCGAAGGGACACGCCGATCTCGAAATCGCGCCCGAGACTATCCCCATCGAGACCACGCGCCACGTTCCACACCGTTGTCGAGGGCGCATAGGAGCTTGCGGAACCGGAGAACTCCTGCACGAGCTCCACCCCGCGCCAATAATCTTCGCCCAGAATTTCACGCCTGGTCATCGGGGTCGATGTCACGGCGCGGTAGATCTGACCGCCGGGCGACGCGTTCTCATCGAGCACGACGACATCGACGCCGTGCGCCACGGCCAAGCTCGCGGCCGCAAGACCGGCCGGACCCGCCCCAACGATGGCAAGATCGTAACGGTCGGCGAAGGCCTCGATCGCGGCGATGGTCTTCATGTCGCGCCTTCTTCCGCCTGTGCCTGAGGCGCACCGGCCTGAGTCTTGATCCGCATACCTTCGACGAGGAGCACGAGACACCCCTGACGGTTGGCGGCGCCGTCGATCGTGACCAGGCAATCGAAGCAGACGCCCATCATGCAATATGGGCCGCGCGGCGCACCCGACACCGCCATTGTGCGGCAAACCGAAATGCCGGCGGCGAGCAGCGCTGCCGCGACCGTATCCCCTCGACGGCCCACCATCTCGCGGCCGTCGAAAGTGAAAGGGATCGGTGCACCCGTCGCCTCAGGCAAGCGTCGGAACATGGAACCTCTCCGAGGTGAAGGAGGATGTGCCGCGAGGCAGGCCGCCGCGCGCGATGGCGGGGGCGAGCGTCAAGGCGTGGTTGGCGGCGAGCGTCACGCCCGAATGGCAGGTGGCCAGAAAGGCGCCGGGATGGATTCTCGATTGTGCGTAAATCGGGAAACCGTCCGGGCTCATGACCCGCAAGGCCGACCAGGTCCTAACGACGTTGAGCTTCGCGAGCAACGGAAACATGCGCACCGCACGCTGCGCCATCACGGAGATCACGGCCGTCGTCACCGCGGTGTCGAAGCCATGGTCTTCCTGGCTATCACCGATCATCACGCCGCCCTCGTCCGTCTGTCGCAGTGTGTGCATGGGGTAAGTGAGAAAGGGGGCGACCTTCTCGGTGACGATGATCTGGCCCTTGCTCGGTACGACGGGCGCCTCGAGGTCGACCATCGGCGCAAGACGCGCATTGTCGAGGCCTGCCGCAAGCACGAGCTTGCCGGCGCGCAGCTCGCCGAAAGACCCCTCGAGCGCAAAACCCTGGGCGATCGGCGTGATCGTCTCGACGGCGCAATTCGGGTGGTAGCCGACGCCGTACCGCTTTATCGCCTGATGCAGACAGCGGAAGAGGCGAAGCGAATTCACATGACCGTCGAGCGGGCAATAGATCGAGCCGACCACGTCGCGGCCGATCGCGGGCAGGCGCTTGCTTGTTTGCGCGTGGTCCAGGATCTCATAATCGTATTTCACCATGTCCGGCTGGTTGTGGAGCAGCCGGGTCATCTCCATGCGGCGCTGCATCTCCGCCTCGGACAAGGCGAGCGTGAAACCCCCCGGTTGGCTCAACCCCACATCGATGCCGGTGTCCTCGCGAAGCGCGGCGGCGAGTGCCGGCCATGCGGCCGCGGAGGCGCGCGTCCAGGCCGCGTATTCGGGCATGCCGAGCCCCTTGGACTGCACCCAGACGAGCGCGAAATTGGCGCGTGAGGCGCGCAGCGCCACGTCGCCCTCGTCGAGCACGCGCACAGCGCGACCTTCGCGTGCGAGCCCATAGGCGATGGCGGCGCCCACAAGCCCTCCGCCGATCACCGCGATATCGGTTTCGAGGCGAACATCGCTCATCCCGTCACGTCCTTCCGCGCCGACGAGAGGCGATCGGCGGTGTTGCGAGAATTTCTCGCCCCATCTTCGAGACCTCACGGGAGCGCGAATTTGCGCGCGCCGCCCATTGCACCAGGTTTCCCAAGATCATGCCTGCCGCCATGGCTCAAGCTTTGTTCCGACACGGCCCAGGCGCTCGCACCGATTGTGCCCTCCATACACTCACTTCCCGCTTGCCGCCTCATTCCTTCCGTGAATTAATCCTCTTGGAAACGCGACAAATGGGAGGATGAAGATGGCAACGACACGTCGACGCTTCGTCCAAGGAAGCGTGGCCGCGGCGACTTTCATGGCGGCGCCCGCCATTGGTCGGGCAAGCGAAACGCCGGCCGCGGCCAAGACACTCAAGGCCGTGATGCAGGGGGATTTGCGCTCTCTCGACCCGATTTGGACGACCGCGAATATTTCCTCCTACCACGGCGCCCTCATCTACGACACGCTCTTCGGCGTCGATGCCAACGACAAGCCGCAGCCGCAGATGGTCGAGAGCTTCGGCACCTCGGACGATCAGCTCACCTGGACGTTCAAGCTTCGCGACGGGCTCGGCTTCCATGACGGTTCGCCGGTCACCGCCGCCGACTGCGTTGCTTCGATCCGGCGATGGGCGGTGCGAGATGGCGCCGGCCAGCACATGTTCCTTCGAGTCAAGGATATCGGCGCCAAGGACGACAAGACGTTCGCGATCACTTTCAGCGAACCTTACCCGCTGATCCTCGACGCATTCGCCAAGGCCGGCACGCCCGTCCTCTACATCATGCGCAAGAAGGATGCGGAGACCGACCCGATGCAGCAGATCACCGAGCACGTCGGCTCGGGCCCGTTCATCTTCAACACCAACGAGACGAAGCAGGGCGCTTTTTACGTCTATGACCGCAACGCCAAATATCGGCCGCGCTCGGAGCCGGCTTCAGGCATGGCGGGCGGCAAGATCGCCAAGCTCGACCGCGTGATCTGGGAGAACGTGGCCGACGACCAGACGGCGATCGCGGCCTTGCAGAATGGCGAGATCGACTTCTATGAGCTGCCGCCGATCGACCTCATCGATCAGCTCGAGGCCGACAAGAACATCCATGTCGAGGTCTTGAACAAATCGGGCCAGATCGTCTGGTGCCGGATGAACTGGCTCTACCCGCCCTTCAACAATGTGAAGGCGCGCCAGGCGATGCTCTATCTCGTCAACCAGAACGATGTGATGAAAGCGGCGTTCGGCAACCCGAAATATTACCGCGCCTGCGCTTCCTATTTCGGCTGCGGCACTCCCATGGAAAATGACGAGAACACGGAATGGTTCAAGGAAGCACCGAACAAAGAGAAGGCCGCGCAGCTCTTCAAGGAGTCCGGATATGACGGCCGGCCGATCGTCATCCTCCAGCCCACGAATTTCGCCGTCTTCAACACAGCCGATCAGCTACTCGCACAATGGCTGCGCGAGATCGGCGTGAACGCCGAGCTTGCCGCCTCCGATTGGGGCGGCGTCGTGACGCGCCGCGCCAATCGCGAGCCGCCGGAGAAGGGCGGCTGGAACATCTTCGTGACCTCCGCCTCGGGAGCTGCGTTCGGCAATCCGATCACGCTTGTCGGCCATCAGGCGAATGGCGAAAAAGGTTGGTTCGGGTGGCCCTCCGACGAGACGCACGAGAAGCTGCGCGACAAATGGGCGAAGGCTCAGCCGCAAGACCGCCTCGCGGTGGCCAAGGAGATCCAGCGCAACGCCTGGAACTTCGTGCCGCACGTCTATATGGGACTTTACCTGCAGCCCGCCGCCATGCGCGCCAACGTCAAGGGCGTGATCGGCATGCCGGAGCTCATTCCCTTCTGGAACA
Organism: Hyphomicrobiales bacterium; assembly: GCA_019247605.1. GTDB lineage: Bacteria > Pseudomonadota > Alphaproteobacteria > Rhizobiales > Beijerinckiaceae > GAS188. Next base: position 5,886 of record JAFBAS010000177.1, on the reverse strand, counting down.
TCGAGAAGACCTGAACGGATGCGCCATTACGGGGACAGTGCACTCAATTCAGGGGCCATCCCTTTCCGTTCGGGTGATGCTGGAATGAAGTGCACTGTCACCGTAGTTGGCGCAATCGGCCCGACCCGATGATCGCCTATGTGGCCCGCCGCCTCGCTTCCCTCGTCGTCGTCATGGCGCTCGTGGGCGTGTGCGTTTTCCTCCTTCTCCATCTCGCGCCCGGCGACCCGGCGGCGATCATCGCCGGCGACAATGCGACGCCCGAACAGATCGCGGGCATCCGCACGAAGCTCGGCCTCGATGAAGCCTTGCCGATCCAATTCCTGCGCTGGAGCACCTCCGTGCTCTCGGGCGATCTCGGCGTCTCGATCTTCTCGAACACGCCGGTCACCACGCTGATCGGGCAACGCCTCGAGCCGACGCTCTCGCTCGCCCTCGCGACGCTCGCCTTCGCGGTGCCGGTGGCGCTCGTGCTCGGCGTGCTCGCCGCCTGGAGAGCGGGGAGCTCGATCGACCGCGCCTCGATGATCGTCGCAGTCACCGGCTTCTCGGCTCCTGCCTTCGTGGTCGGCTACCTCATGATCTACGTCTTCGCCGTCACGCTTAGATGGTTCCCGGTGCAGGGCTACACGCCGTTCGGCGAGAACATCGCCGATTGGGCACGCCATCTCGTGTTGCCGGCGCTGACGCTCGGGCTCGCCTATGTGGCGCTCATCGCGCGCATCACGCGCGCCACCATGCTCGAGGTGCTCGCCGAGGATTACATCCGCACCGCGAAGGCGAAGGGGGTCGCGACCGGCCCGATGCTCCTCAAACACGCGTTGAAGAATGCCGGCGTGCCCATCATCACGGTGATCGGGATCGGCGTCGCCTTGTTGATCGGCGGCGTCGTGATCACGGAGACCGTCTACAACCTTCCAGGCGTGGGCCGGCTCGTGGTGGATGCAATCTCGAAGCGGGACTACCCGATCATCCAAGGCGTGATCCTGGTGTTCTCGGCCGTCTATGTGGTGATCAATCTCGTCGTCGATCTTTCCTACACACTCATCGATCCGAGGATACGCTATTGAGCGAGGCCTCGGCATTCAGCGCGCGCGAGCTCGCAGCGACCGCTTCCGTGGGGCCGAGTCGCCGTCATTTCGTCCGCCGCCACCCGTCCCTCGTCGCCGGCGCCGCCATTCTCGCGATCTTCGTGGCGCTCGCGCTCGCCGCACCCTATCTTCCCGGCGACCCGTTGACGATGACGCCCGCGCGGCGGCTCTCACCGCCCGGAAGCGGCTTCCTTCTCGGCACGGACGCGCTCGGGCGCGACGTGCTCGCGCGCACCATCCACGGCGCGCGCGTGTCGCTTCTCGTCGGTTTTTCGGTGGCGGCCTTTTCCGTCCTCGTCGGCCTCGCCATCGGGCTCTTCGCCGGCTCGATCCGGAAGGCTGACGCACCGCTGATGCGCTTGATGGATGCGCTCATGGCGATCCCGGCGATCCTTCTCGCGATCGCGCTCGTGTCGCTCACGCGCGCCAGCGTCACGACCGTGGTGATCGCGATCACCATTCCCGAAGTGCCGCGCGTGGTTCGTCTCGTGCGCTCGGTGGTGCTCGGAGTGCGCGAGCAACCCTTCGTGGAGGCGGCGATCGCGGGCGGCGCGCGCCTGCCGAAGATCATTCTTCGGCATATTTTGCCTTCCACCATCCCGCCGCTCATCGTCCAGGCGACCTATATCTGCGCTTCCGCCATCCTCGTCGAGGCGAGCCTCTCCTTCCTCGGCGCCGGCTCCCCGCCCGAGATACCGAGCTGGGGCAACATGATCGCCTCCTCGCGGCTCTATCTCGCGCGCGCGCCGTGGACGATTTTCGCGCCCGGGATCGCGCTCGCGCTCGTGGTACTCGCGGTCAACCTCGTGGGCGACGGCTTGCGCGACCGCCTCGACCCGCGTCTCGCGCGGCGCATGTGAGAGCGCCGTGACCGAGAAGCTCCTCAGCGTTCGCGATCTCAAGACGCACTTCTTCAACGCCGACGGCGTCACCCGCGCCGTCGACGGCGTGAGCTTCGACGTCGAGGCCGGCGAGACGCTCGGCATCGTCGGTGAGTCCGGTTGCGGCAAAAGCGTCACGGCGTTGTCGGTGATGCGGCTCTTGCCCGAGAAGGTCGCGCGCATCGTCGAGGGTTCGATCTTTTTCGAGGGTCAAGACCTCTCCGTCCTCGACGAACGGGCGATGCGCGCCATTCGGGGCAACCGCATCGCCATGATCTTCCAGGAGCCGATGACGAGCCTGAACCCCCTATTGCGTGTCGGCGAGCAGATCGCCGAAGCGCTTCGCATCCATACGGGCGCCGATCGGCGCGTGGCGCGCGAGAAGGCGGCACGCATGCTTCGCCTCGTGCGTATCCCGGATGCCGAGAAGCGCCTCGACGACTACCCACACCAGTTCTCCGGCGGCATGCGGCAAAGGGTGATGATCGCCATGGCGCTCGCTTGCGATCCCCGTCTTCTCATCGCCGATGAGCCGACGACCGCGCTCGACGTGACCATCCAGGCACAGATCCTGAAGCTCCTCATCGAGCTCAAGGCGCGCACGGGCGCGGCGATCATTCTCATCACCCACGATCTCGGCGTGGTCGCCGAGACCTGCCAGCGTGTGATCGTCATGTATGCCGGCCGCAAAGTGGAGGAGGCTTCCGTCGAAGCGCTCTTCGCGCATCCGGCCCACCCCTATACGCAAGGGTTGATGGCGGCCACGCCCCGGCGAGGGAGCGCCGGGGCCGTGCGGCGGCTTGCCGAGATACGCGGCCTCGTGCCGTCGCTGCGTGAAGAGATCACGGGCTGCGCCTTCGCACCCCGATGCGCGCACGCCGAGGAGCGTTGCCGCCGCGAGGCGCCGCGCTTTGCCGAGATCGCACCCGGCCATGGCGTTGCCTGCTTCGTGGCGCAGCGCGTCGTCGCATGAGCATGTCCGAGCTTTCGCCACCTGCCGCAAAGCCGCTTCTCGAGGTTGAAGGCCTCGCGAAATATTTCGCGACCGGCAGCAATTGGTTGATGCGCGCCGAGCCTTCCCTGCGGGCCGTCGACGGGGTGAGCTTCGCGCTCGCCCGCGGCGAGACGCTTTGCCTCGTCGGCGAATCAGGATGCGGCAAATCGACGGTCGGAAAGCTCATTTTGCAGCTCATCGAGCCGAGTGCCGGCGTGATCCGCATCGATGGGGTCGAGATGACCGCGGCTCATGGCGAGGCCTTGCGAGCCTATCGCAAGCGCGTGCAAATGATCTTCCAGGACCCTTTCGCCTCGCTCAACCCGCGCCTCAAGGCCAAGACCATCGTCGGCGAGCCGTTGGAGAACTACGGCCTCTTCTCGCCGCGCGAACGAAGCGAGAGGGTCGCCGACCTCCTCGCGAAGGTGGGACTTCGGCCAGAAGCGGGCGACAAGTTCCCGTTCGAGTTCTCGGGCGGCCAGCGCCAGCGGATCGGCATCGCGCGTGCGCTTGCATTATCACCCGATCTCATCGTCGCCGACGAGCCCGTCTCGGCGCTCGACGTGTCGGTGCAGGCGCAAGTCTTGAATTTGCTCGTCGACCTGCGCGAGGCGCTCGGGCTTTCCTACCTCTTCATCTCGCACGATCTCGGGGTCGTGGAGCACATCGCCCATCGCGTTGCAGTGATGTATCTCGGCCGCATCGTCGAGATCGGCGACAAGACGACGATCTTCGCGGCGCCCCGCCATCCTTACACGCAAGCCTTGATGGCGGCCGCGCCCATCGCCGATCCGCGTGCGAAGCGCGAGCGCATCGTGCTTGAGGGCGACGTTCCGTCTCCGCTTGACCCACCCAAGGGCTGCGCATTCCACCCCCGCTGCCCCTTTGCCTTCGATCGCTGCCGCGTCGAGACGCCGCTCCTCACGCGGCGCGGCGCCGGCCACCTCGCGGCCTGCCATCTGAAGGCGGCGTGATTCTCGACCTGGCTTGCCAAGTCACAGCTTGCCAAGTCACAGCTTGCCAAGTCACAGGGGGTTCGTGCTATTTGCAGCCGCGCGCCGGCGCAAGCCGGGTTGAGCGCGCGGGTGTAGCTCAATGGTAGAGCAACAGCCTTCCAAGCTGATGACGGCGGTTCGATTCCGCTCACCCGCTCCAGCCCCCGAATCTCCGGACCGTGACTCTGGAGAATTTTTCCTCACGGCGGGCCTGCAATGATCGTCCGGAACTTTCCGAACTCGTCCTCGTTGGCGCTGACCCAGCGAGGAGGTCCCGATGCACAAAACCACGCGCCGCGAGGTTGTAAGGGCGACCACTTTGGGCGCGGTCGCGGCGATCGCCGCACCGGCCACTGCGCAAACATCCTCCGAATCCCGCGGCGGCAAGCAGGATCCGCGAGAAAAACATCCGCGGCCGCCTTTTCTCGCCCAATCGCAGCCATGGCCGGGTCTGGCTGGCCAAATGAATCCGCGACCCGATCACGGGGAGACGAGCTATGTGGGCGCTGGCCGCTTGGCAACCCGCAAGGCGCTCATCACGGGCGGAGACTCCGGTATGGGACGCGCCTGCGCCATCGCGTTTGCGCGCGAGGGCGCGGACGTGGCGATCAACTACCTGCCTTCCGAAGAGCCGGATGCTCGTGAAGTCATCGAGCTCATTCGTCAGGCAGGAAGGAAGGCGGTTGCTCTTCCTGGAGACCTTCGCGACGCGGGATTTTGTCGGCAGCTGGTGGAGGAAACGGTTCGCCAGCTTGGCGGGCTCGACATCGTCGTGAGCAATGCCGGGCGCCAGCAGTCCCGTGCATCGATCGCCGAGGTTTCGGATGAGGACTTCGACGCAACGATGAAAACGAACATCTATGCCCCGTTCTGGATCATCAAAGCCGCGCTGCCTCATCTGCAGCCGGGCTCCGCCATCATCGCGACGACGTCCGAGCAAGCCTATGACCCGTCTCCGGACCTCTACGATTATGCGCAGACCAAGGCTGCCACGATGAACTTCGTCAAATCCCTGGCCAAGCAATTCGGTTCTAAGGGTATCCGGGTCAACGGCGTAGCTCCCGGTCCGATTTGGACACCGCTCCAGATCTCAGGGGGCGCGTCGGAGGGCAAGGTCGTGACATTTGGCGCGACGGCCCCCTTGGGGAGGCCGGGGCAGCCGGCGGAACTGGCCGGGATTTTCGTCAGGCTGGCCGAGGAGGACGGCAGCTACACGACAGGAAACATCTATGGCGCCGGAGGGGGTCAAGGGCAACCGTAGAGCTGCTGCCGGGATAGGCTTTGAAAATTGCAGGGAAGAGATAAATGTCGAGCCAGCTCTTCGCAGGTGCGTTGGCCGTCGCGGCGATCATCTGCATGACATGTGGACTTCGCGCCCAGACGCGCATTCCACCGCCGCCCCAGGACTTCATCATGTCCGCCTCCCAAAGCGATGCCTATGAGGTCGAGGCGGGAAGAACAGCGGCGGTGCAAAGCCGGGATGAGCGTGTGCGGGCATTTGCGCAGGAGATGATCCGGGACCACAGCCGCACGAGCGAAGAGCTGCGCCAAGCGGCCATGACGTCCGGCTTGCCGCTCACAGAGCCGGGCTTGAGCAGTGACCAAGCGAAACTCCTGAGCAGTTTGCAAAGTCTTCGCGGACAGGAGTTCGACAAGGCCTATGCCCGACAACAGACCTTGGCGCACGCGCAAGCCGTCGCTGTCGCAGAGAGCTTCGCCGCGGCGGGTTCGGACCCGAATCTGCGGAAAGCGGCGACATCCGCGCTGCCGATGATCCGCGACCACTTGAAGAAGGCGCAGGAGCTCGACGAAAAATTGAGCAGGTGAGCCAATCCGATTATTTGAAGCGACCATCACGCGTTGCGCGCGGGTCGCGTAATCTCGCCTGCTTTGCTTCCCTCGCGGAGCCTCAGGCCGCCTCCAGC
>JAFBAS010000067.1 GCA_019247605.1 Hyphomicrobiales bacterium | reverse complement strand
GAAGCAGCGCCGCGAAGAGCGCGCGAAGCATTTCGGTCTTTATCGAGAGAGTCGGCGCTCCACTCATCATGCGGAGCGGTCGGCGAAACAAAGCCGCTCATCGGAGATGCTCATGGGACCAAGCTTCTTCGTTCTGCTGAAGCCTTTGTGCAAAGCACCCCCGGCAGCCTTTCTGCTGGTCGCGGTTTGCGTCGCATTGGCGGGTTGCGCCGGCACACCCGGCGAATCCGCCCTGCCGATGCGCGCCACTCCGGCCGCCTATCCTGTGGACCGGCTCGTCGGAAAATGGGGTGTCGCCTCCTACCGACAAGAAAAGGACAAGGCGCGTACGGAGGCGATGGCGCGCGCGCAGTGCAAGCTGCCTTATACAATCAGCAAAGGCCCTACCGACGGCGTGATGATGCATGTTGCCGACGATCCCTCGCCGCATGAACTGACCTTGAAAGGGGGGCCTCAGGGCAAGACCTATCTCGGTTTCGAGGGGCCGCCTGGCGACGACCAAGACCGCGAAATTCTTTCGATGAGCGAGAACGAGTTTGTCGTGCGCTACATTAATCCCGAAACGAACGATCGTTACGGCACGCTGATCTATGTGAGATGCAAATCCGCCTAGTTGGGGAATCAAATCGAGGAGCAAACATGGCTGCAATTGTTCACATCCCGGCTGCGGCAAGCCCTGCTTTGGCAAGCTGCGCTTCGCCAAGCTTCGCTTCTGCAATCTTTGCTTCGGGAACCCTGCGGACGGGCGCAATGCTGGTGCTTTTGGCCACAGGTGCTTGGCTCGCGGGCAATGCACCCGCCCGCCCGCAAGCCGCGTCGGCATCGGCGATGCACGAAACGCTCGAGATCGGAGACGAGCCGGGCCGTGTCTCGACCGAGGAGGTCGTGATCACCGATGGTCCGTTTCGCAGGCAGCTTGTTTTTTTCCGCACGAACGACGCCCCCGGCACGATCGAGATCCACACCGCCGAACGGTTCTTGTATCTAAACCTCGGAAACAACCGGGCGCTGCGATATGGAATCGGGGTCGGGCGCGAAGGCTTCCAATGGTCCGGCCTCGTGAGCATCGTGCGCAAGGCAGAGTGGCCAGATTGGACGCCGCCGCCGGAAATGATCGCCAGGCAGCCTTACCTGCCGCGCTTCATGGCGGGTGGACCAGGTAATCCGCTCGGAGCACGCGCCATGTATCTTGGCGGCACCGTGTATCGCATTCACGGCACGAACCAGCCCGAGACGATCGGACAGTCGGTCTCCTCGGGGTGCTTCCGGCTCGCCAATGGCGATGTCGTCGATCTTTATTCGCGCGTGAACGTCGGCACGAAGGTCGTCGTGCGTCATGCGGCGACCCTGTGATGCAGAGTTCCTGATCGACTTGCGAATGCCATCGCTGACAACCGAGGGATTATCATGGGAGCGCCATCGTCCAGCCTTGGCCTAAGAATCCTTTGCGCGGCTGCGGTTTTCTCAACCCTTGCGGTCTCGGTCGCCGGGGCCGCCACACTGGACACGGTTAAGCAGAGAGGAACTCTCACCTGCGGCGTAAGCCAGGGATTGCCCGGCTTTTCGGATCGCGATGCGCAGGGAAATTGGTCAGGCTTCGATGTGGATTTTTGCCGCGCGCTGGCAGCCGCGGTTTTCAACGATCCGAAGAAGGTGACCTTCGTGCCGCTTTCGGCGGTCGAGCGCTTCGATGCGCTCAAGGACGGCAAGATCGATGTGCTTTCGCGTAACTCCACTTGGACGCTCGACCGCGAAGCGGGCTCCGGCCTGCTTTTCGCATCGGTCATGTATTACGACGGCCAAGGCTTCATGGTGGCGCGCCGGCTGCAGGTCACCTCGGCGCTCGAGCTCGACAAGGCCTCGGTCTGTGTCCAAAAGGGCACGACAACCGCACTGAACCTCGCCGATTTTTTCCGCGCCAATTCGATGACCTACCGCGAGCTTGCCTTCGATACGCTCGGCGATGCGATCAAGGCCTTCGATACGGCTCAATGCGACGTGTTCACCTCGGATCAATCGGCGCTCTATGCCAACCGTCTTGGCCTCAGCAAGCCGGAAAGCGTGGAGATTCTGCCCGACGTCATCTCAAAGGAGCCTTTGGGGCCGGTGGTGCGTAGCGATGACGTGGCTTGGTTCAACATCGTGAAATGGGTCGGCTTTGGGCTCGTCGACGCGGAGGAGCTCGGAATTGGTGCGAGCAACCTGTCCGAGGCGCTGGCCTCGACAAAGCCTGACGCCAAACGTTTCACGGGCGCTGACGGCGATTTCGGCCGAAAGCTCGGGCTCGACAATGCCTGGGCGTTGCAGGCGGTAAAGGCCGTGGGGCATTATGGCGAGATGTTCGAGCGCAATATCGGTTCGCAATCCCGTCTCGGCGTGCCTCGCGGCTTGAACCAGCTCTGGTCGCAAGGGGGCATTCTCTACGCGCCACCTTTGCGCTGAAGCCTCGTTCCGACGCACGCAGCAAGCTGCTCGTACTCGCTCACAACGGCCTTGTCTTCGGAACTGCTCGCGCGCAAGGCACGGCGGGTCCGATCTTCATTGCGGCCCTCCCACTTTCCCTGGCCACGACAACCGAAAGCGAGCTGCCCGGAATCTCGACCCTGCGCAGGAACTCGCGCACAGCTCGGCCGGTTCATGGCTGAGAAGAGCTTTCCCGCGAAAGCTGGGACGCGGAGGTTTTGCCTCGATGAGGCCTCGGCCAGTAACTCTATGTCTCGGCGTTGTCCTGGCTGTGCTCGCGATCGGGGCTGCGAGCGCCTGGATGGTGAGCGCGCCAAGATCGCATCTTACGCGTGCCGATATCGATTTTCTGGACCAGCCGGGCGATTTCAAGAAAGGTGCGCTGGTGTTCGCGGCGGCCGATTGCGCCTCCTGCCATGCCTCGCCTGGACAACCCGATCGAATGCACCTCGGCGGAGGCTTCGCGCTCCCCTCCCCGTTCGGAACGTTCCACGTTCCGAACATCTCGCCTGATCCCACCGACGGGATCGGAAATTGGCGCGCCCAAGACCTCGCCAATGCGCTCTTGAGCGGCGTCTCTCCTCGAGGCGAGCATTACTATCCCGCCCTGCCCTATACGAGCTACGCACACATGACGCTCGAAGACGTGCGCGACCTGATGGCGTATTTGCGAACCTTGCCCGCAGTCACGGGGCGGCCGATCGCTCACGAACTGGAATTTCCGTTCAACGTTCGCCGCATCCTGGGATTGTGGAAGATGCTCTACTTCCATCCTTCTCGCCCTGCCCTCACGATGACGGGTGGAGATGCCTTGAGCCGTGGCCGCTATCTCGCCGAAGCATTGGGACATTGCGCCGAATGTCACTCGGCGCGCAATTTCCTCGGCGCAATCTCGCGCGACACACGCTTTGCTGGAGGCGCCGATCCCGAAGGGCTTGGATTTGCGCCCAACATCACGCCTGCCGCGATCGGGGATTGGTCGACCGACGAGATCGTCGAGGCGCTCACTCATCGGCGCACCCCCGCCTTCATGGTGATCGGCTCTTCGATGGCGGATGTGGTCGCCAATGTCGCCGAACTCCCGCGCGAAGATCGCGAATCCATCGCACTCTATCTGAAATCGCTGCCGCCGCGCCCGACCTCATCACCCTGAAGGCGCAGGCTCGTCAGTTCGCGTAAAGATAGGCCGCGACATCGCGTGCTTCGGCTTCCGTGATCCCTGTCGCCGGCATTGCCGAATGGGGAGACAGCGATTGCGGCGCGACGATCCAGCGGATGAGAGCCTCCGGCGTATGGCGCGCGACCCCAGCGATGAATACCCGCTCACGCAAATCGGCAAGTGGAGGCGCGACCTTGCCATCCGCGCCGGCCACCCCCGGCACGGTGTGGCAGCCGGCACAACCATAACGGCGTATGAGCGCGGGCGCCCGCGCGGGATCGCCACCCGTCAGAGCCACGGCGACCGAGCGGCGCTGGCGATTATCGGCAATGGGTCCGAGCTCGAGGCCCGCCGCGACCAGGACAACAACGAGAGCGGCGATTGACATTGCCCAGCCCCCTGATCGTGGGCGCCGCGCCTTTCGAGCCCCGTCCCGCCACTGCGCTTCGCTCTCTCCAGGGTCTGCGGGGCGAGGGCGCGCGCGTCCCGCAGCCAACAAGGCGAGGACCCCGAGGCTCAAGAGCGACCGGATAAGCTCAGGCGCGCGCAAGCGCATGGCCAGGCCCCAACAGTCGACCGCAGCGCGCGACCCAAAGACCGAGAAGACCGAGAGCCGCGCCGGCATAGATGGTGCCGGCGGGCACCCACATGATGAGGCCGGCGAGTTCCTGATCTTCGAGCGGGGTCAAGCCCCAGGCCGTCGCGAAGGACGCCTGCAGCGGATAGAGCACGCGCGGGGCAAGAGCGAGAAGCGCGCCAAGCACGCTCGTGTGAACGATCGTGATGAAGAGATGTCCGGCCGCCGTCCCGGGATTTGAGCGGCGTATGAGCGACCACCAGAAGATCAGAGCTGTCGCGAAAAAGCTCAGATGCTGAAGCCGATGCAACGCGACGTCGAAAAGCGCAGCATCGAAGGCGCCCGGCAGGTGCCAGGCCCAGATCGCGACCCCGTGCAGAATCGTCGCGACATGCGGGCGCGTGATGAATTTCCATACGGCTCGCAAGACACCTGAGCGAAACACGCGCGAGAAGTCCGTCCGGACCTTTTTCGGCAGCGCCCACATAAAGGCACCGACCGGACATGAGAGGGCAATGAGCGGCGCCGCGACGGCCATGAGCAATTCGTGCTCGGCCATGTGCAAGGCGAAGAGATGCTCTAAGCTCCAGTGGAGGGGCGACAGCAGAGCGGTTGCGAGGACAAGCCATCCGGCCGCATACGCCAAAGCCTGCCAGAAACTAATGCCGCGCCACAGCCCGGCACGCCTCCACAACCTCATCGTCCCCAAGACGTAAAGCGTAGCGGAGAGAGCCAGCGGTCCCAGCACCCATGGATCGAACGACCACCCGGGCGTGTCTGCCCCTTGGCTCGAGCAGATGCGAAGCGCGGCATCGAGAAGGGTCATCGCTCGCATCCGCTGAGCAGGAGCGACGCGAGAGCCTGGTAGAAAAGCGCAAGCGCGAATATCAGGCCCGTGAGCGCTCCGAGCCGCGCAAGAAAGAGCCGAGGATGCGGGAACGCCCCGGGCGGCTGCGCATCGGCAGCGCGCGCCACGCTCCACGCCCAAGCGCCAAAGGTCACCGAGATCAGGGCCGCCGCGAAAGCGATCGGCGCCAGAACGGGAAAGCCGGCCCTGCATTCGGCATAGGGCAGAACCGGCCCGAGTTGGGTGCAAACGGCCCAGAGGACGGGTCCACCAGCAAGCCCGGCGAACAAGGCAAGGCTCCTTCGCGACATGGCGACCTCAGAGGCGCGGGATCCAATAGATGCAGATGTAGAGCGGAAGCCAGGTGAGGACGACGAAGTTCCAGTAAAGAGCGTTGTCCTGGACGTCGCCGAGCCGGCGCAGATTGGTCCCGTGCCGCGTGAACATGAGCACCGCTAGCACGATGGTGTCGGCAACATCGGTCACGATATGCGTCGTGTGGAGCCCGAGCATCGTCCATAGGATTGAGCCATAGGCATTGCTGTCCCAAGATGTGTTGAGCGCCGAGAACTCGAATGCGCGAGGTATCAATGGCGCGATACCGAGAAGCGACATGATGACGATGCCGAACCTGACTTTGCGCATATTGCGCTCACGCGCCCATCTGGAGATGAAAAGATTCGGTACGAGGCTCGCGATGAGAATCACTGTCAGCGCGGTTCCTGGGCCCAACCGGGGCGGTTCAGCGCCGATCGGCCATTGCGGCGCGAGATCGAGAAGGTAGAGGTACATCGCGATCACGAGTGCAAAGCCCGTGCCTTCGAGAAGCATGAAAGCGAACGTCCCCCACCAGGTCGGGCTCGCGCCTTCGAGGCCGTGCATGGGCAGTTCGGAAACGTCGAGCGCGATGCGCTGCCTCATGCGGCGTCCTCCGGCGTTCCTTTCGGCCAGAACCACGCGATGAGCGTCACGGCGATCGGGACGGAACCCCACACCACCGCCCAGGCACTGAAGATGGACGAGATCAGCATCACGGTCGTGGCGATGGCTGCAAGGAAGGGCCAGATCGAATCGCGCGGCGAGGATTCCCGCGCCTGGGGATTGGCCTCCGAGAGGCTCGTGAGCAAAAGCTCTCTGCGGTCTGTCCTCAGGCCGGTCGCGACCGGAAGGGTTTCCGGCGTTTCCCAGAGCGGATCGGAGCTCGACACGACCGGGATGCGCTCGAAATTGTAGCTTGGCGGGGGCGAGGACGTTGCCCACTCGAGGGTCGGGGCGTTCCATGGATTTTCGGGCGCGGGTTCGCCCGAAAAGGCGCTCCGGATCGCATCGACGAAGAACAGAAGAAAGCCTGCCGCAAGGATCGCCGCGCTCAGACTGACGAAGAGGTTGATGGAGCCCCAATTCATTTCCGGCCCGTAGGTGTAGACCCGGCGCGGCATGCCGATCAGCCCGAGAATGTGCATCGGGAAGAAGGTAAGGTTGAAGCCGACGAAGACGAGGCCCGCGACCCAGCGCCCCAGCCTCTCGCTCATCATTCGGCCGATGATCTTTGGATACCAATAATAGACCGCGCCGAGCAAAGGAAAGACCGCGCCGCCGACGAGCACGTAATGGAAGTGGGCGACGACGAAGTAAGTGTCGTGCACCTGTGTATCGAGCGGCACGGAAGCGACCATGACGCCCGTGAGGCCGCCGATCACGAAGGTGATGATGAAGGCGATGACGAAGAGAAGCGGAGTCTTGAAGACCGGTCTGCCGTCCCACAACGTCGCGAGCCAGCAGAAAATCTGGATGCCGTTCGGGACGGCGATGGCCATGCTCGACGCGGTGAAGAAGCTCTCCCCCACCCTCGGCAGGCCGACCACGAACATGTGATGCACCCACAACCCGAAGGCGAGGATGCCCGTCGCGAACAGGGCAAGCACGAGAGGCAGGTAACCGAAGATGGGCCGGCGCGCGAAGGTCGAGACGATCGTCGACACCATGCCTACAGCCGGCAAGAAGATGATGTAGACCTCGGGGTGGCCGAAAAACCAGAAGAGGTGCTGCCACAACAGCACGTCCCCACCCTCCGCCGGATTATAGAAGTGCGTGCCGACGAGCCGATCGAGAATCAACGTCGTGCTCGCGACCATGATGGCCGGCATCGCCATGATGATGAGAAAGGAGGTGACGAGCATCGACCAGACGAACAGCGGAATTTTGTCGAGCGACATTCCCGGCGCGCGTTGCTTGAAGATCGTGACGACGAGCTCGACCGCGACCGCGAGCGCCGAGACCTCGGTGAAGGTGATCATCTGGGCCCATATGTCGGCTCTCTTGCCCGCGCCATATTGCGGACCGGAAAGCGGCACGTAGGCGAACCAGCCGACGTCCGGCCCCATGTCGAGCGCAAACGCGACCCAGAGCGTGATGCCGCCCGGGAGATAGATCCAATAGGAAAAGGCGTTGAGGCGCGGAAACGCGATGTTGCGCGTGCCGATCATCAGCGGAACGAGGTAGACCGCAAAGGCCTCCATTACCGGCACGGCGAACAAAAACATCATGTTCGCCCCATGCACGGTGAAGACCTGATTGTAGAGGTCAGGAGCGAGGAAGCGGTTTTCGGGCTTGGCGAGCTGGATGCGTATCGCCAGCGCCAGCACGCCTCCAAGCAGGAGGAAGAAAAAGGCGGTGACGATGTAGCGACGTCCGATGATCTTGTGATCAACGCTCGACAGCGTGCCGATGATGCCGCGGGGCGTCTGCCATAGATCGGCGAGTCTGCGCGCGAGCGCCCGCTCGTCGAGGCCCGTGTCGCGCGGATCGGACGAGATGTCGAGCGTGCTCATTTGAGGCTCGCCATAAAAGCCGAGACATCCCGCAGATCGTCGGATGTGAGAGGCACGTTCGGCATGTTGCTGCCGGGCTTCAAAGTTTCCGGATCGGCGATCCAGGCCGCGAAGGAGCCGCGGGTACTTTCGAGCAAACCGGCCGCGATATAGCGCCGGCTCGCCACATGGGTGAGATCGGGACCGAGCGAACCCGACGCCGAGGTGCCACGCACCGTGTGGCAGGCGGCGCATGCCTTCTGCGTAAAGACGCCACGTCCGCGCTCCTCTTCGCTGGTCGTCTGCGCGGAGGCATCGGTGAGCTGGGCCCGGCGCCAACCATCGAAAGCCTCCGGTGGCTCGGCGATGACGAGGAAGGCCATATGCGCGTGCTGCAAACCGCAGAATTCAGCACATTGGCCACGGTAGACACCCGGCCGCGTCGCTGTGAACGTGATCGCATTGTCACGTCCAGGGATCAGGTCCTTCTTGCCGGCAAGGCTCGGTACCCAAAACGAATGGATCACGTCGGCAGCGGAGAGTTCGATCTCGACGGGCCGGCCGATCGGCACATGGATTTCATTGGCGGTGAGGAATATCCGATCGGGACGGGGGTCGAGATAGGTGACCTCCCACCACCATTGGTAGCCGCGCATGCGCAGCTTCAAGGCATCGTCGTGGGAGGCCTCGAGGCCACGCGTCGCGACGAAGCTCAAAACCGTCAATCCGGTAATCACCACCACCGTCGCGGCCGTGGCGGCGCCAACGAGCATGCCCAAGCGCCTTTCTTCGCGGGGGCGGCTGGCGAGGGGCTCGCGCGAAATCCGTCGCCTTCGCATGAGAGCCCCGGCCAGCATCGCCACGACCAGGATCCATACGAGCGCGCAGACGATTGCAAATGCAAAGATCAGCCGAAGCAAGCTTTCGGCATGCGGCCCCTGCGGGGAGAGGGTGGATTGCCAGCCGACGCAACTCGCGCCCGGCAATGCGCAAGCCGCGCCGAGCAGCGCTTTAAGACGCGGCCTCATCAACGGCTCGGTGGCTGCAAGGCGCCAAGCGTCGCCGGCGCCCGGTTCTCGGAAGGACGCGACTGCATTTCGTCATTGCGGCTCGGAGCGGCGGTTTTGGCTGAGTACGCACCGATCGTCTGAACGTATCCCGTGAGCTGCCAAATTTGTTCCGTCGTGAGATACCGTCCAAAAGCCGGCATGCCCGCGGTCCGCCCATCGCGGATCGAGACGAAAATCGAGACTGGATCGGCGCCGTATTGCCACCAGCCATCGAGAAAGGCCGGACCGGTATTTCCGCCACCATGTGCATGGCACCCGGTGCAGCCGAACCAGTCGTAAAGCCGTTTCCCCTGATCGAGATCAAAGGCGTTGTTCTCGTACGGCCTGCCGAGAGCGACATAGACTTTCGGGGGTGCGCCGCCGATGCCATTGGACATCACTCGCACCTCGTCCAAGCCGGCTTCGACCGGAGGGTCGAGCCGAAGGCTCCGCTCCTCTCGCTGGCATCCAGCCAAAGCGAGCATCGCGAAGGGCATCACGACCACGAGTCTCATGGCAGTCGGAACAAATAAAGGGTCGCGCTTCTCTCTCGGAGCGTCGGGAGCCGCGACAATGCCGCAGCGAGGCCAAGGCCCGCGCTTTGATCGAGAGGATCCAGCATGTTCCGCTCGGCTATTCCGAAGCCGCCGCCCAGCCCCGTCATCACCGCAAGATATTGATGCCCGTTCGAGGAATTGAATGTCGCGGGTTGCGCGATGATCCCGTCAGTTGCCGCGAAGCTCCAGAGGAGTTTGCCGTCTCGAGCGTCGCGGGCTTTGATCATACCGTCGAGCGTACCGTAGAGAACGAGATCGCCCGCGGTGGCGAGCACACCACCGGCGAGAGGAAAAGGCTCATTCATGCTCCAGGCCGCCTTTCGCGCTTGCACATCCCAGGCCACAAGAGCGCCGCTTGTCCCGTCCTTGGGCGGCTTCACCTTGATATTCGCGCCGATGAAAGGCGTGCCGGCGAGATAGCTCGCATGGCGCGGCTCGAAATCCATGCAAAGCCGGCTCACCGGGAGGTAAAGCAGCCCGGTCCTTGGCGAAAAGGCCGGAGAGCCTGCACCGGTCGCGCCGCTCCAGGCAGGGCAGATATCCCGCACGACGACGTTTTCATCAGGTGAAGGCACCGGGCCGGCCACCGCGCCGGGCCCTGCGGGCTCGGGGCTCGCATCCGTATGCGTGAACGGATCCGCCGCAAGCATCTCCCCGGACACACGGTCGACAACGTAGAGAAAGCCGTTTCCGTCGGGATGCAAAAGGAGCTTGCGAGCACTCCCCTTCCAGGGCGCATCGAGCAGCACGTCTTGAGCAACGCCACCGCGCGCATAGGGGTCGCGCGCACCGAACGCGACGAACCAGCGCGCTTGGCCAGTCTCTGGGTCGCGCGCGAAAAGTCCGGACGTCCATCTGTTCGCGCCGGGGCGCTCCTGTGCGTCCCATGGCGCGGCACGGCCCGTTCCATGAAACACAAGCCTCAGCTCCGGATCGTAGATGATGCGGCCCGATACGCTTCCTCCGCCATGCTGCCAGGCCGATGGCGGCCACGTCGCGACTCCGCGATCCGTGCCCCGGTCACGCGGATCGAAAGGCGAAAAGCTCGGGCCGATCCCGATCTCGGCGTCCGGCCCCGTGCTGAATTGGCGCCACAGGATGCGGCCGCTCTCAGCGTCGAGAGCTGCGATCCAGCCCCGGGCACCGAACTCATCTCCCGCGTTGCCGACCAACACCTTCCCGTCCGCGACGACGGGAGGTGAGGCAAGAGTTTCACCGTTCGAAAGGTCGGCGAGCTTCGTCTCCCAAAACTTATTTCCGCTGCGCCTATCGAGGGCAACCGTGCGTCCGTCGAGCGTATTCGCGTAGAGCTTGGCGCCTGAGAGCACCGGCCCAAACTCCGTTCTGCCGCAACAAGAAAGGCCCCGCGCTCTTCCGTCCGGCTCGGGCGCGTAGCTCCAAGCGACACTCGGCGAGGCCTGCGCAAGCTCCAACGCGAAGATCGCGTTCGGAAAGCCGGTCTCGATATAGACGAGATCACCCGCGGCGCTGGGCGCTCCGGCTTGCCCCCCGAACCTTCCCGTGGCGAATACCGGCCCGCCTGTCAGACGCTGAACATTCCCAGCGCCGATCTCGTCGAGCGCCGAAAAGCTTGTACTTGCTGAAAGCTGCGCGCCAGGGTCGGATTGAGCGAGGGCCGAAGAAGCCGCCAGCACGCCGACCAATGTCAACCCGCGAAGCTTGGCGGCAAAACGGATTACCTGTGGGTGGCGATGGAGCTCGCCCATGCTCGTCACCTGATCCCGTCGGCGCGCAAGAGCCGCGGCGGCTCCAAGCGGAAAAACGCTCTGGAGCGTGTCGCGTTCCAGCACAGCCCTCAGGTAGGCACCCTGAGCACCGTGGGAAGGGTTGTTCCTTCTCGTCAGGCCTGTTCGAGGCGAAGGAGGTTCTCTTTCGGCTTTTCTTCGCAGCGCCTCAGCGCGTGGCGCATGGCATCCTCGCCCGCCTTCCAGCGCATGCGGATCGATTCGCGTGAATAATCAAAAGCTTTCGCTACGCTTTCGGGCTGCGGCGGACGATAGGTCACGTGCAGAACGCGGCAATCTCGGTGCAGCTTCATGTCACGCAAGATGCGCTCGGACTGCATCCCGAAAATCAGGTTTTGGATCCGCTCACCCGCCGCTCCCAACGAAGTCGGCGCTTTGCCTCCGAGTGCAAAGGGATCAAGGGCGATACAATCAAAGGGCGCTCGGGTTGAAGCCAGCACAGGCTCTATCGGGAGATTGAGCGCAACCCCCCCATCGACATGAGCGCGCTCGCCGATGAAAACCGGCGGAAACAGCACCGGGATCGCGGCGCTTGCCAGAAGGTGGAAGACGCTGATCGGCGTGCTGGCGCTATCGAAAGTCACGGGTTCGTCCGGATCGAGCGCGACCGCGCAAACGATAAATCGCGTCTTGCTCTGCGCGAGCTTGTCGAAATCGACGAGCCGCTCGAGAGTGCTCGTCAAAGGCCCCTGGTCTTGCATCGCACCCAGGCTTTCCACTCGCCCGAGCAAGGAGCCGATATGGCTGCGTGAAACCGTCGGCCGCCCGAACAGCAATGCGCTCGCGCTTGCCCGTGTGATTTGCTCATCGCGAGAAAAGGCGAACACATCCTGGGCCAATTCTTCCCAGAAGCGCTTGAGCGCGCGTTCGGGATCACCATCCCGGGCGCCGAGAAAAAGCGCGGCATTGATCGCCCCGATCGAGGTGCCTGCCACGGTTTCGAGCTCGCGACCTGCGCAAATAAGCTCACCCAGCGCCCCAGCCTCGAAGGCTCCTAGCGCATTGCCCCCACCAAGCGCGAGGGTGAGCTTTCGTGCGTTCCGCATGATCCATCCGTTCACAATTCCATAGGCGACGCGCCGGGGGCGCCGGCGGCCCTCGACAGGCACATGGCCCGCCGGTTTCCTTCCTGCTCAGCCGGAGCCGGAGTTTTGAACGCGCCGCCTCATGCCTTCCTCCGCGCTTCGAGCCATCGCCATGTATTTTTCGGCGGCTTGAAGAAGCTCGAGCCTTTTTGACCAAGCGGATGATTGCGCCCTGCGACGGGCGGCCGACGCCATGGTGCGATACCGGCAGATGGCGTCTCGCGGATTCTCGGCGCGGCTGGGCATGGTGCCGACCAACAAGGTTCGGCGCGCGCGGGTTCCGTTGCGAGCCCTACGACATTTCGACACGTGCGGCGAGTCAGCATTCAATCGCGTTTTGTTGTGAATGATCCAACACTACCGGGAACGAATTCTTGCGTTCCTGTTTTGTAAAAAATAATTTCGGTAACCTTTTGAGAATGTTTACTTCGTTACTGTTATTCAGACGATCGCTTCATGAACCCGTCAATCTGAGGAGAAATTCGGCTCGATGTCGTCCGATGGCCCCGTTGCCGCAGCGCTCTACGCCTTCGCCAAGGAGATCAGGCGAAAGGCCGATCCTGGCCGGACAAGGCCGGCAACGCAACGCAATGGGGAATTTCGTCAGCAGAACCTGGAGCAGCTCGCGGCACAGGCCGAGGGGCTTGCGGCAAATCCACGAAAAGCGACGTATCAAGGCTTTGAACGTATCCTCAAGCAAGCCGAGGATCTCGGCGCTCCCGCCGAACGCGACATCGTCATCGCGGTCGCGAGCGCGTTCATGCAGCGGCCCTACGTTCCGGAGCGTCGCTTTCACTCCTCCAACGAGGCGAAATCGCCAGAACGCGGCTGATCCACATCATTTTTTGTGGCAGCGCGAAAAGTCTTCAGGCGATTTCCTCGAGATACCAAGCCATCCAGGCAATGACGTTCGGCTCCGCCGGCGAATAAGGACCAGGCTCGTAGAAGCGCGAGTCCACGCCCTTTTGCGCGTCTTCAGTGATGCGCTTGTCGGCCTCGGTCGTGACCCGCCATAACCAGGTGAGCTTGTCGAGGTCATAATCGCGACCTTCCCGCGCATCTCCCTTGACCAGCCACACGATCTCCAAGGCGGAGCTCTTGGGAGCAAGCGGTACGAAGCGATAAAGCACGCCGTGATCCGGATAAGCGATGAAGAAGCTCGAGGGTGCAAAATGCGTCGAGGTGACGCCACCATCGTAATCGTGGAAGGCACCCATGAGAGGCGCCACGGGATGTCCATCCGGTGCGCCCGTCTTCACCCCCTCATAGAGCGCGTAGCGAAAGGTGAAGACCGAAGCCTCTCCAGTGGATGAAGCCACCCGGTGATCCATCGTGGGCACATTCACACCGAGCTCGAGGGTGCGCGCCTCCATCGCCGCGTTGAGATCAGCGATCTCGAGGGGTCGCTCGAGTGCGTGCAGCTTCGAATATTCGGGATGCGCCGGCGTGCAGTGGTAGCATTCGAGGTAATTTTCCACGGCAAGCTTCCAATTGGCCCCGACCGCGTAAGTCTCGCGGTGCGCGACTTTGGCGCTCGCCCAGCCATAAGTCCCATAGGCCCCGGCAATTGCCGAGCGCGCTTTGTCGAGCGAAAGCGGCTTTGCCGCGAGCGAGATGAAGACGAGCCCTTCGATGACCTCGAGATGAACCGGTTTCAGCCCGTAGCGCGACCTGTCAAAATCGGCTGGCATAAGGCGGGCGGCGCGAAGACTGCCGTCGAGGTCGTAGCTCCAGGCGTGGTAGGGGCAGACGAGAACAGACGCGTGACCGGACGCGCTTCTGCAGATGCGCGACCCACGGTGACGGCAGACATTGACGAAGGCCCGCAGCCTGAGGTCCTTCCCGCGAACGATGATGACGCTTTCTTCCGCCATCTCATGCACAAACCAGTCCCCGGGGTTGGGCGCACTCGATTGATGCCCGGCGAGGATCCAGTGCCGGAGGAAGACCCGCTCCATGTCATGGCGGAAGGCCTCCGGGCTGTTGTAGAGGGCCTGTTGCAGGGAGTGCGCCGCGGGTTGGCGCCTCACAACGTCGCCGATCCGATCGGCGGCGGTATCCGGAATCGTATGAATGGTCATCGCCGGCTCCGGGGGGCAACTTGTCGTGGAAGAATTGGCGCTTGAGCGCAATGAGCTTTCCACGAGTTTGTCTGCGCGTCGTCGCGCCTTTGTCGGGCGAAAGCTTATTCCTCTACGACGCAGCGTCAACGATCTCGGCGCCGCTGCGATCGAAGCCCCGGTTCGAACGAAGCAGCTGTCGTGTGTAGGGGTGCGTCACGCGCCCCGAAGCCAGCGCATCCGCCGACGTCAGTTCGATCAGGGATCCGTTGCTCATTACCCCGATGCGCTCGCACAAATGGGCGATCACCGCGAGATCGTGACTCACCATCAAGAGCGTAAGCCCGTGAAGCTGGCGAAGCCTCGCGAGCAAGTTCAGGATCTCCGCCTGCACCGAGACGTCGAGTGCCGATGTGGGTTCGTCGAGCAGCAGAATGCGCGGCTCGAGCACCAGCGCGCGTGCAATCGCGACGCGCTGGCGCTGCCCACCCGAGAGCTGATGGGGATATCGGTAGCGGTGCTCGCGTCCCAGCCCCACCTCGCGCAAGACCGAAGAGATGCGGCGGTCGGAATCGCCGAGCCGATGAATTGCGACCGGCATGCTCAAGGTCTGGTCGACCGTTTGGTTGGGGTGAAGCGACCCGTAAGGGTCCTGAAACACCATCTGCGCCATTTTCCGCTCGGCCGTGGAGCGGCGGGTCGACATCTCCCGGCCCCCGAGGATCACACGCCCTTGCGCGTGCGGGATCAATCCGGCAATGGCGCGCAGCACGGTCGACTTGCCGGAACCGGATTCGCCGACGAGCCCGAAAGCTGCGCCCTCCTCCACCCGAAACGAAACGTCGCTCGCCGCGAAGATCCGGCCCGTCCCGGTTCCGTAGCTGACGGTGACATGCTCCAGCACGATCACCTTCAGCCCTCCGCCCACGCCGGATCACGCCGCAACTGCGGAAGCTCCGCGCGGCGCCGGCCAAGCTCCGGCAGCGATGCGAGAAGACCGCGCGTATAGGGATGGGTGGCTTTCGCCAACTCTCCGGCCGCGCAGGTCTCGACCACGCGTCCGGCATACATGACCAACACGCGGTCGCAAAAAGACGACACGAGATGAAGATTATGGCTGATCAAGATGAGCCCCATGCCGCGGCTGCGGACGAGGTCATCCATGATGGCGAGCACTTGATGCTGCACCGTCACGTCGAGCGCGGAGGTGGGCTCGTCGGCGATCAAAAGGTCGGGTCCGGCAATCAGCATCATGGCGATCATGACGCGCTGGCCCATGCCGCCCGAGACCTGGTGAGGATAAAGCGCATAGACGCGCTCGGGATCGCGGATGTGGACGGCGGCCAACATTTCCAGCGCCGCCGCTCGCGCGGCATTTGCGGTGCTGCGGAAATGGCAGCGATGCGTCTCGGCGATCTGCTGGCCGACGCTCATCACCGGATCGAGCGAGTATTTCGGATCTTGAAGGATCATCGCGACGCGCTTCCCGCGCAAGCGCCGAAAGCCACTCTCGTCGAGCGAGCTAAGGTCGGTTCCGCCAAGGCGCATCTCATCGGCCTCGACCCTTCCGGGAGCCGCGACGAGGCCCATGATCGCCCGCCCGGTAGTCGATTTGCCGGAGCCGGATTCCCCGACGATCCCCAACCGCTCGCGACCCAATTCGAAAGAGACGTTGCGCACGGCCACGAGATCGCCCTCGTCGCCTGGGTACGTCACGCGCAGATTGCGCACGCTGAGAAGAAGCGCGGTGCTCATGAGGAACGCGAATCCGCTACGTCGCGCAAGCCGTCACCCAACAGGTTGAAGCCGACGCTCGTGACGAAGATGGCGATGCCAGGAATTGTCGACACCCACCATTGGCCGAGCAGCACTTGCCGGCCGGACGAGACCATCGCGCCCCATTCGGGCGCGGGTGGCTGCGCCGCGAGCCCGAGGAAACCCAATCCGGCTGCCGTGAGAATGATGCCGGCCATGTCCAAGGTGAGGCGGATGATCACGGAGGGCAGGCAAAGGGGCATGATCTGGCTCAGGATGATACGAAGATGCGAAGCACCTTGCAGCTCGGCAGCCTCGATGAACTCGGCCCTTCGCCGCGTCAGGGCCTCGGCTCGCGCGAGGCGCGCGTAGGGCGGCCACGTCGTCAAGGCGATAGCGATGACCGCATTCTCGATTCCAGGTCCGAGCGCGGCCGCGAAAGCGAGCGCCAGGACGAGCCGCGGGAAGGAGAGGAAGATATCGGTGATCCGCATCAAGACGGCATCGATCCAATGGCCGAAATACCCTGCGGTAAGCCCGATCGCGAGGCCGACGGGCGCGACGATCGCCGATACGAGAGCGACGATGATCAACGTGGTGCGGGCACCGAACACGATGCGCGCGAAAATGTCCCGCCCCAACTCGTCGACACCGAACCAATGGGAGGCGGAAGGCGGTTGCAGCCGCTCCGTGAGCACTTGCAAAATCGCGGCGCGTGGATCTGCAATCAAGGGGGCGGCAAGTGCCGTGAGGACGAGGGCCGAGACCACGCAAAGCCCGGTCATCGCAAGCCCGTTTCGCTGAAAGGCGAGCCAGGCCCGAAACCAGCGTCCCAAGCGGGCCTGGCGCCGGCTGACGGGCGCCGGGTCGAGCAACCATCCTCGCCAAGTCAGAGCCGCGCTCATCGGCGCTCTCGCGCCCGCGGGTCGACGAGCGGGTAAATGAGGTCTGACAGCATGTTGAGGCCGATATAAACGACCCCGACCAGCATGGTGCCACCAAGCACGGCGTTGAGATCGGCGTTGAAGAGCGAGTTCTTCATGTAAAGGCCAAGGCCGGGCCAGGCGAAGACGGTTTCCGTCAGGACCGCACCTTCGAGCAGATTGCCGAAGGTCAAGGCGATCACCGTCACGAGTTGCACCCAGACGTTGCCGAGCGCGTGCACCCACACCACGCGGAAAGGCGACAAGCCTTTCGCCAAAGTCGCAAGAATATATTCCTGCTTCAGTTGCCCGAGCATGAAGCTTCGGGTCATGCGAGCGACGTAGGCAAGCGACAGATATCCGAGAATTGAGGCGGGCAAAACGAGATGCCCGAGCGAATTCCAAAAGACGTCGTGCTCGCCGGCAAAGAGGCTGTCAACCGTGATGAGCCCGGTGACCACCGGCACGATGTCGTCGTAGCTCACATCGAGCCGGCCGGGGCCTTCGACCCAGCCGAGCTTCGCGTAGAAGACCAGCAGCCCGATGAGACCGAGCCAGAACACCGGCATCGAATAGCCGATCAACGATCCGAACCGGATCACCTGATCCTGCCAGCGGCCTCGATGCGTGGCGGCGATCACGCCCAGCGGAACGCCGAATACGACGCCGATGATCAGAGCCAAGAGTGAAAGCTCGAGCGTCGCGGGAAAGACGCGAAGCAGATCCTGGAGAACCGGCTGCGAGGTGATGACGGAATTGCCGAAATCGCCGTGCAGCACCTTAAGAAGGTAACGCCAATATTGCACCGGAATCGGCAGATCGAGGCCGATTTCGCTGCGCACCCGGTTGTAGGTCTCGATCGACGCTTTGTCGCCGACGATCGCGAGCACCGGATCGATCGGGATCACCCGGCCGATGAAGAAGGTCACGCAGGTGAGGCCGAGAAAGGTCAGTACGACGGAGAAAAGCAAACGCCAGACGCGACGAATGGGTCCGGCCACCCGCCGGACCCATTCGCCATCGGTGACGGCCGCCGGCGCGGCAACCGTCACCATGGGCGAACTCTCACTTCGTGATCGTACGATAGAAATTGAAGTCCTCGAAGAGCCCGGTCTTGAAGCCTTTCACATCGGCACGCGACGCGACCTGGTTGGCGTTCTGGAACATGATCACGAACGGCCCAGTGTCGGTCACCGTCTTCTGCAAGGCCGCATACTCGGCTTTGCGCTTCTCGGTATCGATTTCCTTGGCGGCCGCCAATGTCTGCTTGGTCAAATCGGGAATGTACCAATGCGTTCGCCAAGCGAGCGGCTTGATCTTCGGCGTGTCGCTGTCGTCATCATTATGCGCGAAGGTGTCCGCGTTGCTGTGCGGATCGAAGTAGTCCGGCGCCCAGCTGTTCAGCACGAGCTGATGCTTGCGGGCTCGGAAAATCTGCAGTTCCTGCTTGAGCTCGACCTGCACGATCTTGAGCTTGATGCCGCCTTGACCCATCGTCTGCTGAACCGATTGCGCAATATCGGTCCAGGGCGGAAGGTTCGGCGTCGTGAATTCGAGCTCGAAACCGTTCGGGTAGCCCGCATCCGCCAGAAGGGCTTTGGCCTTCTCGACATTCAAGCTGTACGGGTTGTAGGCGATTGCCCCGAGAAAACCGAGCGGGAGAAAGGCTTCTTGCTGAATGAATCGGCCCTTGAGGACCGTGTTCACCATGCCCTCGTAATCGACGAGCATCTTCATCGCCTCGCGAACCTTCGGGTTCTTGAGATGCTCTTCGCTCAAGTTCATCCCAAGGTAATAGGTGTTCGCGGCCGGGAATGACTCGATGCGGATATCCTTGTTGTTGGCCATCGGGGTGAGCTGATCCGGGGTCAGGTCCCGCGCGATGTCGATGTCTCCCTTCTCGAGGAGCAGGCGTTGCGTCGCCGGTTCGGGGATATGCCTTACGACCACACGTTTCATATGTGGAGCCCCGAGGTGATAATTGGGATTGGCCTCGAGGGTGACGGACTCATCGGCCTTCCACGAGACGAGGTTGTAAGGGCCGGAACCCGCCGAATGCGCCTTCAGCCAGGAATTGCCGAGGTCGCCATTGACCTCATTGGCCATGGCGACCTTCTTGTCGACCACCGAGGCCGCAAAGGTGCTCATCAGATTGAGCACGAGTGAAGGCGCGAGGTCCTCGGTGATCTTGAAGGACACCGTATTGGGATCGGTGGCCTGCACCAGATCCTTGACGTTGTCCTTGCTCCAGCCGAGCTGGGTGAAGAGGAAAGCCGGCGTCTTGTCGAGGAGCACGACCCGCTGCAAAGACCAGGCCATGTCGTCGGCCGTGATCGGAGCACCGCTCGCGAACTTTTGGTTCGGGCGAAGCTTGAACACGAAGGTTTTGGCGTCCGGCGAAACAGTCCAGCTCTCCGCGACACCGCCGACAAGCTTCGTTGCGTCCTCAGCCTCATAGCGCAACAGCCGATCGTAGATGTTCGTGCCGAGCTCTTGGGTCGCGATCTCGTAGGATTCGGCAGGGTCGAAAGTGATGATGCCGTCGAGCTGCCACGCCATTACGATCGTATCTTTCGGTGTCGCGGCGTGAACAGCGGGCGCGGCGAAGGCAAGCGAAAGCGCTGTCGCCAAGGCGGCGAAGCAAAGCCGTTTCGACATTGAATCCTCCCTTGTGTCTCCTCCTCGGGGATATTCCCGTCGCCTTCATTCGGTTTGGAGCGTCCGCAAGGTTAGGATGGTCGCGATGGAGGCGCAACAGGCTTTTCGCAAGCTTCCGGTTCGCTTTCCAGGGACGCTGAAGGCCCACGCATCATGGGGTCGGTTCATGGGCACATCCGTCCATTGACTCGTCTCGCCGAAAGCATAGGCTCCCTGCCGATTTCCGATTTCTTGTCATTTCAAGAAGGGTGCCGCCCCATGCTTCAGGCCTCCTCCAGCAATTACCATAACGAAGCCGTCCTCCTCGGTTTCAGCGATTTGAAAAGGCTGAAGAGTGAGCGGCCGCTCGTTTTCGAGCGCGGCAAGGGAATCTTCATTTTCGACGAAAGCGGCAAGGACTACATCGAGGCGGTATCCTGCTTTTATTGCGCCTCCCTCGGTTTCAGCGATGGCGAACTCGTCGAGGCAGCAACCCGCCAGCTTCGCGCCTTGCCGATGTACTCGTCCGCCATTCACCGGACCGTGCCCGCCGTCATGGAGCTGAGCGAACGGCTCGCCGCGCTCGCTCCCGTCAAGAGCCCGCGCATCTACTTCGCCACGACGGGTTCGGAAGCGAACGACTACCTGATCAAGTTCATGTGGTACGGCAATGGTTTTGCCGGCCAACCGCAACGGCGCAAGATGCTCTCGCGAAAATCGAGCTATCATGGCAGCACGATCGCGACAGCCGCGCTCGGCGGGGGCAGCGAATTGCACGAAAGCTTCGGCATTCCGATGGGCATTTCGCTCCAGGTAAGCCATCCGAGCTGGCCGAACGCGGCACTTCCCGGCGAGAACGAGGATGAATTCACGAGCCGCCTCGCCGGCGAGCTTGAAAAGGTGATCTGTGACGCGGGGCCCGAGACAGTTGGCGCCCTCATCGCCGAGCCTGTCTCCGTGTCCTCCGGAATGTTCGTGCCGCCCCCGAGCTATTTCCCGAAGATCACCGCGGTGTTGCGCAAATACGGAATCCAGCTCTTCATCGACGAGGTCGTGACGGGCTTTGGCCGCGCCGGGTACATGTGGGCGAGCGAAGTGATGGGCCTCGAGCCCGATTGCGTCACCTGCGCCAAAGGCATTTCCGGCGCCTACATGCCGATCGCCGGCATCATCATGGGCGAAGAGTTCAATCGCCGCCTCGATCTCGGCAACGAGGCCAAGGGCTGGTTCGCGCATGGCGGCACGCACCATGCTCATGCGGTGTCCGCGGCGGTCGCGGTTGAGGTGCTCAACATCTTCGAACGCCGCGACATCCTCGGGCATGTCCGGCGCATCGTCCCGCATTGGAATCGGATGCTCGACACTTTGCTCGATCATCCGCTCGTGGTCGGCAATCGCAAATTCGGCCTCTTGGGCGCGGTTGAAGTGGCGGCTCCCGGAGAAACGGCCGGGGCCTTGGCATCGAGCCTGAAAGTCGGCGGATTGCCCAAGGCGATCTATGAAGCGGGCCTTGAGACGGGCGTCATCGTGCGCCCTCTCGCCGGCTGCCTCGTGCTGTCGCCGCCTCTCATCATCACGGAAACGGAGATCGACGAGCTCGGGCGCAGGTTGCGGAGCGCGCTCGATCGCGTCCTCGCCGGAATGTCTTCACGACAGAGCGCCGAGTTCGCCGAGGCACGCTAGCGCTTGCGGAAAGGAAGACCTGGATGCGCGCACGATTGCGCGCATGACAAAGTGGAGGCGATTCGTCATCGCCGGGCACGGCCCGCCTCGCCTTTCGGTCCCGCAGGGGCGACGTCGCGAGGTCAATGGCGGTGGCCTGCACCCCGAGATCATCGCTCCAACGCCACCCTGATCACCGAACAAGACAGCCGGTCAATGGCGCGATCGCCCTGCCGGCCGTTACGACTCACATTTCCGATGGGAACTACTCGAAGCCGGCGATTGCCGTGAGCAATGGAGATTGCTTCGCCGGGCCGCTCGCATTCGCGCATATGTGCGACATTGGCCTCGACCTCTTGCTGGAACCCTTCAAAGGCGCCAATTCGAGCGACGCCGACCATGGCGCGACGAGTAAAGGGAGCAAGGAATGACCGACGAGCTGGTCCTCTACGAAACCGACGGTCTTGTCGGCACAATCACCATGAACCGGCCGGACAAGCTCAATGCCTTGAGCAAGGAGCTCCGGGAAGCATTGGTCGACACTTTTCGCCGCGCCGATGAGGATGCCTCCACTAGCGTCGTGGTCTTGCGCGCGGAAGGGAGAAGCTTCTGCGCCGGATATGACATCGGCAGCGTCGATCCGAGCCGCGATTCCTGGCGTCACGACGCGCTCCGCTGGCACGCGCACCTATCTCCGCAGCTCGAATTCGAGATGATGCCTTGGTATATGCGAAAGCCGGTGATCGCTTCGGTCCAAGGCCATGCTGTCGGCGGTGGCTGTGAGCTCGCCATGTACTGCGACCTCACCATCGCGGCCGACAACGCAAAATTCGGCGAGCCGGAGGTCCGGTTCTCGAACACGGGACCTGGCCTCGTGATGCCCTGGATCATCGGTTACAAACGTGCCCGTGAACTCCTCTATTTCGGTGACCTCATCGATGCGCCAACCGCGCTCCGCTTCGGCATGATCAATGTGGTCGTGGCCGCGGAGGAACTCCGTGAAGCGACGCGCAAATACGCGAAGCGATTGGCGTTGATCTCGCCCGAAGCGCTCGTGGCGACGAAGCTTTCGATCAATCGCGGCGCCGACATCGTGGGTTTCCGCAACGCCATGCAAGCGGGGCTCGACGTCGTTGCGCCGCTTTATGCGGCGAAGACGGAAGCCGGAATGACCTTCAAGGAAATCACCAAGGAAAAGGGCCTTGGCGCCGCGCTCAAATGGCGCGGCGAGCAGTTCAAGAAATGACGATGCGCGTGCGAATGGGCGAGTTGATCCCCGAACCGCAGTATTGACCTTTCAAGAGGCCTGAGGTCCCATTGATTGGGACTGCCCAGCACATGAGAGGAAATTGCGACGGCGGCTGATCGCAAAGCCTTGCGCCGCAACTCAAGGAGGTGGCGCGAATGAATTCGCAGGCGCGTGTGGTGATCGTCGGCGGCGGCATCATGGGTGTCGGCCTCGCCTACCATCTCGCGCTCGAGGGTTGGACCGACATCGCGCTTCTCGAGAAAGGGGAGCTGACCTCGGGTTCGACCTGGCATGCAGCGGGCCAATGCCCGCATTTCAACGGCTCGCTCAACCTGACCAAAATCCATCTCTACGGAACGAGGCTTTTCCCGAAACTCGAGGCGCTGACGGGCCAAGCCGTGTCCTGGCACCCGTGCGGGGGATTGCGCTTGGCCATCACGGATGAGGAGGTGGACTGGTTCCACTATGTGCACGGAATCTCGCGGCTTGCCGACTATGATTGCGAGATCATCGGACCTTCGGAAATCCGCCGCCATCACCCATTCCTCGAAACATTCGGCGTGAAGGCTGCTTTTCACACCCTTCACGATGGGCATGTCGCTCCTGCGGATGTGACGAACGCGATGGCGGCGGGGGCGCGCAAGCTCGGAGCGGCCGTCCATCGGCGCACCCGGGTTTGCGACATCAAGCGGCTTGCGAGCGGAGAATGGCGCGTCATCACGGAGAAGGGCGAGATCACCTGCGAGCATGTGGTGAATGCGGCAGGCTCCTATTGCGATGTCGTCGCCTCCTGGACCGGGCATATCGTGCCGATCGCCAATATGCTTCACCACTACGTGATCACCGAACCGATCCCCGAGTTGATCGAACTTGCGCCCGAGCTTCCGGTGGTGCGCGATCCCTACTCGCACGCCTATCTGCGCGAGGAAACGAATGGCGTGCTCGTGGGGCCTTACGAGACGGCGACCGCGCATGTGTGCTGGGACGGGAAACCGCCTCGCTGGGACTTCGAAAGCGAACTTGTTCCGCCCGAGCTCGACCGTCTCACGCCTTGGCTCGAGAAGGCGACCGAGCGCCTGCCTCTCTTCGGACGAGCAGGCCTCAAATCGGTGGTGTCGGGTGCCATCACGCACACGCCCGACGGCGTCTATCTCTCGGGCCCCGCGCCCGGGCCTGCGAACTACTGGATGCATTGCGGGGCTTCGATCGGTATCTGCCAGGGTGCGGGCGCGGGGAAATACCTTGCCCAGTGGATGGTGCACGGCCAAGCCGAGATCAGCATGCGCGAATTCGACCCGCGCCGTTTCGGGCCTTGGGCCTCCAAGGACTACACCGAAAAGGTCTCGGTCGCCGATTACCAGCACATGTATTATTGCTACAGGCCCGCCGAGCAGCACGAAGTCGGGCGGGATTTGCGCAAATCTCCCCTTCACGAGGTGCTTAAGGCGAAAGGCGCCCAATTCTCGCAGGTCTTCGGTTGGGAACGTGCGCGCTGGTATGCGCGAGCGGGCGAGCATGAGGCCTTTTCGTTCCGACGCTCGAATTGGTGGCAACCCGTGCGTGAGGAAGCGCTTGCTGTACGAGAACGCGTCGGTCTGATCGATCTATCCTCGTTTGCGAAATACGAGATCACTGGGAAGGACGCGTTCAGCTTCCTTGACCACATCTGCGCAAACGATGTTCCGCGCCGCGACGGGGGCATCGCGCTCGGGCATCTTCTCAATCGAAACGGCCTCGTCGAATCCGAGGTGACGATTGCTCGGCTTGGCCAAGATCGCTTCTACATCGTTTCGGCAGCCGCGGCCGAACTCCATGATCTCGACGAGCTGCGCAGGCGTTTGCGCGAGGGCGAACAGGTCGCCATCGAGAACGTCACCGAGGCTTTCGGCACGCTCATGCTCGCCGGGCCTTCGGCGCGCGAGGTCCTTTCCCAATGCACACACGCCGACGTTTCGAACGAGGCGTTCGGGTGGCTCACGGCGAAGGTGATCACCGTCGCCGGTGTCCAGCTCCGCGCGCTGCGCATCAACTATGTGGGTGAGCTTGGATGGGAGCTCCACATTCCGGCAGCTTCGATGCAAGGGGTCTACGAAGCCCTGATGAAAGCCGGCGCTCGGCACGACCCTCGGCTTTTCGGCACCTACGCGATGAACAGCCTCCGCATGGAGAAAGCCTATCGCGCCTGGGGCGCCGAGCTCACCAACGAGATCGACCTCAATGAAGCTGCGATGGAACGCTTCATCTCGTCCAAGAAGCCCCGCTTCATCGGGAAGGCGGGGCTGGCCGACCGAAGGAAAAGGGCCGAACGCATCAAGCTCGTCTACTTGGAGGTAGGTGAAGGCAACACCGATTGCCTCGGCAACGAGCCCGTCTACCACGACGGAAGACTTGTCGGCATCACCTCGAGCGGTGCCTATGGGCACGCGGTCGAGAAGTCCCTGGCCTTCGCCTATGTCGATCCCGAGCTCGTCGTGCCCGGCACGAGCTTCGAAATCCTGATGCTTGGAGAAAAGCGAAGGGCTCGCGTGCTTGGACGCCCGGCATGGGACCCGCTGAACGAGCGATTGAGGCAGTGACCGCGGGTCTGAGCCGGGCTGATCTCGAAAGCATCGAGGACGAGGGAGGGTAGATTGAGCGATTTTCCTCGCGCGGCGCAAGTCGTCATCATCGGCGGCGGCATCGTCGGATGCAGCATCGCATATCATCTGACCTTGCGCGGCCTCTCCGACGTCGTGCTCCTCGAGCGCAAGCAACTCACCTCGGGCACCACCTGGCACGCGGCAGGGCTCGTGGGGCAGCTGCGGGCGACGCACAACCTCACACGCCTCGCGCAATACACGGCAGGGCTTTATGCGACTCTCGAGCAAGAATCGGGTCAGGCGACAGGGTTTCGGCAAATGGGCTCGCTCGCACTTGCGTCGAATGCCGAGCGGTTCGAAGAGCTCAAGCGCGGCGCCTCGATGGCGCGCTGCTTCGGGCTCGAGGTGAATGTATTGAACCCAGATCAGGCTTGCGAGCTTTGGCCGTTGATGAACGGGGCCGATCTCGTCGGCGCCGTCCATCTTCCAAAAGACGGACGGACAAATCCGGTGGACACGGCTCAGGCCCTTGCCAAAGCTGCGAGAAAACGCGGGGCTCGGATCTTCGAGAACGTGAAGGTCACCGACATCGCGGTCGAGGGCGCGACAGTGAAGGGCGTGCGCACGGCTCGCGGCGATATCAAAGCGGAGTTCGTCGTCAACGCGGCTGGGATGTGGGCACACGGCCTTGCCGCCAAAATCGGCGTCGCCGTGCCTTTGCACGCGGCCGAGCATTTCTACGTGGTCACCGAGCCGATCCCGGACCTTCCGCCGCATCTGCCCGTGCTGCGGGACGCCGATGCCTGCACTTATGCTACCGAGGATGCCGGCAAGCTTCTTGTCGGGTGGTTCGAGCCGGTGGCCAAGCCCTGGGGCAGTGAGGGCATCCCTGAAAGCTTCGCCTTCGACCAGCTCCCCGGGGATTTGGAACATATCGAGCCGCTTCTCGAAGGCGCCATTCGCCGCATTCCGGTTCTCGGCAGGGCCGGCATCCAGCTTTTCTTCAACGGCCCGGAGAGCTTCACTCCCGACGATCGCTACCTTCTCGGCGAGACCCCGGAAATCCGCAATCTCTTCGTGGCTGCCGGGTTCAATTCGATTGGCATCCAATCGGCGGGAGGTGCCGGAAAAGTGCTCGCCGATTGGATCGTCGATGGCCATCCGTCGATGGATCTGTGGGATGTGGACATAAAGCGCGTCATGCCTTTTCAGCGCAACCGGCGGTATCTGAAGGATCGGACCGTCGAGGCGCTCGGCCTCCTCTATGCCATGCATTGGCCTTTCCGGCAGCCGGAGACGGCACGCGGCGTGCGCCGTTCGGCTCTGCATGACCGCCTCGACGAGCGCGGTGCCTGCTTCGGCGAAACCGCCGGATGGGAGCGGCCGAATTGGTACGCGCCAAAGGGCGTCGTTCCTCGATATGAGTACAGCTATGGTCGCCAGAACTGGTTCGAATATTCGCGTGCCGAGCACCGCGCGGTGCGCGAAGCAGTCGGCCTTTTCGACCAATCCTCTTTCGGCAAGTTCGTGCTCGAAGGGCCCGACGCTGAAAGCGTTCTCAACCGCATCTCGGCAAATGACGTCTCCATTCCCGTGGGCCGGATCGTCTACACCCAATGGCTCAACGAGCAAGGCGGGATCGAAGCCGATCTCACCATCACCCGCGAAGCGCAGGACCGCTTCCTCATCGTCACTTCGGCTGCGAGCCAGACGGTCGATCTCGCCTGGCTTCGCCGCCACACGCCCGAGAGCGCCCGCGCCGTCGCGTTCGATGCCACCTCGGCTTACGCGGTGCTCGGCGTGATGGGGCCGAATTCCCGCAGACTTTTGTCAAGCCTCACCGACGAGGATCTTTCGAACGAGGCGTTCGCCTTTGCGACTTCGCGGGAGATCGATCTCGGATATGGGCGCGTTCGGGCAAGCCGCATCACCTATGTGGGCGAGCTCGGTTTCGAGCTCTATGTGCCGACCGAATTCGTGCAAGCGATCTTCGATTTGATCCTCGAGGCAGGCGAGGCGCACGACCTTCGCCTTTGCGGCTACCACGCCATGAACTCGTTGCGCATGGAAAAGGGTTACCGTCACTGGGGGCACGATATCTCTCCCCAAGACACTCCGCTTGAAGCGGGGCTCAATTTCGCGGTCGGCTGGTCGAAAGGCGAATTCATCGGCCGCGACGCGCTTTTGCGTCAGAGGCAGAAGGGAGTGACGCGAAGGCTCGTGCAATTTGCCCTCGGCGACGATCGCAAACTCCTCTACCACAACGAGCCGATCTGGCGAGATGGGGTGCTCGTCGGCCGCATCACCTCGGGCATGTTCGGTCACACGCTCAAAAAGCCCCTCGGCATGGGCTATGTCCAGAACGCGAAAGGCCTCGCTGATCGGAGCTTCATTGAAAGCGGGCGCTACGAGATCGAGATCGCAGGTGAACTCGTTCCCGCGCTCGCGAGCTTGCGGCCCTTCTACGATCCCTCGAACCTGCGAGTAAGAGAAACCCAGGAGCCGAGAAAAGCTTCCGCAGCGGCGTCATGAGCCGATCACCATGTCCGTGATGCGCAAGCAGGAAGCCGCAAGAGAACACTCGCAAGTCGCGCAGCAAACGCACGCTACCTACGCTTCTGTGTTGTGGTGCTCGTGCTTGGCGATGCTGGCGGTGGGCGCCAATGGCACGGCGATCATGGCCGCCTTGCCGAGCATGGCGGACAAGCTCTCCCTCACCCAGGCCGGCGTTGAATGGGCCGTCAACGCCTATCTCGTGGTCTCGGCGGCCACAATTGTGCTCGGCGGACAGGCAGCGGACCGCTTTGGCGCGCCCCAAGCATCGATCGTCGGATTGGCTGTTTTCACCTTGGCATCCTGCATCATCGGGTTCGCCAATACACCGAGCGTGCTCCTCGCCGGACGGGCCTTGCAAGGCCTTGGAGCCGCGCTCGCCGTGCCCTCCACTCTCGCCGCGGTCGGCACCGGCGCCACGCTCGAGAAAAGGACTGCGGCGATGGCCGCCTGGACGGGGTTCCTGATGCTCGGCTTCAGCATCGGGCCTCTCGTCGGCGGGGCGCTCACGCACTTCATCGGCTGGCGTGTGATCTTTTGGGCGAACGCGATCGTCATGTCGGGAGCCATCGCGGGTATGGCGTTGGGTCTCTTGCGAGGTGGCAAGGTTCTGTCGCCAAGTCGGCGCTTGGATCGTCCCACGGATTGGCCAGGCTTCATCTTGCTTGCCATCTTCATGGTGGCGCTTGTCTTCGCCCTGCACGCACTTCCCCACATGAATACGGCGCCACTCTCCGCCTTAGGCCCGTTCGCGCTGGCGGTTGGCGCGTTCTCGCTGCTCATCAAGGTGGAGGCGCGCGTCGTGGCTCCTCTCGTCGACCGTTCCTTGTTCCTGAGCCGCGGCTTCGCCATGGGCGTTGGGATCGGCTCGCTTTCGATGTTCAGCATCTTGAGCCTGCTCCTGTATTTCAATCTGTATGCGCAAAGCCGTGAGGGGCTCGGCTTCACGGCGCTTCAGGCGGGGGCCTCGCTCTTGCCCCTGAGCGCAGCCCTCCTTGTGCTTTCTCTCTCGGCGTCCGCCGTGGCGAAGAAGATCGGCGTCCGCACGGCCATCACCGGCGGCATGGCGCTTGTCGTGATCGCCAGCGCGACTACGGGTGTGGCGGTCGCAGGCGGCAGCATAGTCGTTCTTGCGGCCGGGCTCTTCCTGATGGGTGCCGGACTTGCCCTCCCCTATGGCCTCGCGCCGAGGCTCGCCTTGGCGTCCATTGCGCCCGGACAGGCGGGTCAGGGCTCGGGGATCGTCAATGCCTGCACATTCCTAGGCGGTAGCGCCGGGATCGCCGCCGGGGCGGCCGCATTCGCTGTCGGCGGCTTCCTCGCCGTGCTCGGGATGATCGCGCTCGCGGGAATGACGGGCGCCATGCTCGGGCGCGGAATGGTCGCCACGGCGTAATTGGAACTTCGCCCACTTCTGCGAGACGAATACGATTAATCCGGAACCAATCCGGACAGCGCCGCATTGCGCTCGCGCATTCACCTGGAAGGGAGCCTCGGTGGCAGCAATCGGCAATGTGAATGGATCGCATGGCGCCGCTGATCTGCCAGCCGTCAGCGTCGACAGCTATAACCTAGAGCTTCGCGACGCTGACGGCTTCGTCGGCGATCGTGCCAGCCATCGCAGCTTCAACGCCATCATCGAAGATTGGCGCGAGCGCCTGCGGCGCGTCGATGAAGATCCTTTGGGCAATGCACCGACCGATCAGATCAAGAAGAAAAAGCTCGAAGAGCTTTTGCGAAAGGGCGATCCCGAAAGCGCGGGCCTTATCCATACGGCAATCGAGGAATTCGCAAGGGAACTCGCGCTCGTGATCCGCAGATTCCTGCGCACCGAGGCGTGGCAGGGTACCGAGCGCATCGTGATCGGCGGCGGCTTGCGCAACGGACGCATCGGCGAGCTCGCAATCGGCCGGGCGGCGGTGCTGCTCAAGTCCGAGGGGCTCGCCATCGATCTCGTACCGATCCGCCATCATCCTGATGAAGCGGGCCTGCTTGGCGCGGCGCAGCTCATGCCCCGCTGGACCTTGAAAGGGCATGATGCCCTGATCGGCGTCGACATCGGCGGCTCCAACATTCGCGCAGGCCTCGTGGTACTGAACCAAAAGAAAGCCGCAGATCTTTCCAAAGCGCAGGTGCAGCACAGTTCCCTGTGGCGTCACGCCAATGACAAGGCAGGGCGCGGAGAAGTCGTGAGCGAACTTGTGAAAATGACCAAAGCCTTGGTATCGCAAGCCGGGGCGGAAAAGTTGAAACTCGCTCCCTTCATCGGCGTCGGGTGCCCTGGCATCATCCGTGCTGACGGCTCGATCGAGCGCGGCGGTCAGAAACTTCCGGGCGGCAACTGGGAAGGTGATTTCAACCTGGTGGAGGAGTTGACGCGTGCCATCGGACGGATCGGTGACGACGACACCATGGTGGTCATGCACAATGATGCGGTTGTCCAGGGCTTGAGCGAAGTGCCCTTCATGAAGGATGTGAGCCGCTGGGGCGTCGCCACGATCGGCACCGGCCTTGGAAACGCGCGGTTCACGAACCGGCCGAGCCCGTCGCAGGACGGTGACCGCTCGTGATTTGCTTCACTTTGAGGGAATGCTCATCGCGCCAAGGCGAAATCGCGAGCTCGTTCAATCAGCCGAGGCCCAGATGAGGCCAAGTACATGCTCGCGTATGGTCACGAATTCCGGGCTGGCCTTGATCGATCGAATATTGTCCCCCTCTTTGTTTCGCGGCGCGACATCCACCGAGAGACGCTCGACGATGCGTCCGGGTCGCGGCGACATCAC
>JAFBAS010000025.1 GCA_019247605.1 Hyphomicrobiales bacterium | reverse complement strand
TGATCCGCCACATCGGCCTCAGCAACGTCACGCCCACGCAGATCGCGGAAGGACGCGGTATTTGCGAGATCGTCTGCGTGCAGAACCACTACAACCTTGCACACCGTGCCGATGACGCGCTGATTGGCGATCTCACCCGCATCGGCATCGCCTATGTGCCGTACTTTCCGCTCGGCGGGTTCACGCCGCTGCAATCCTCAACGCTATCCGATGTCGCGCGGCATCTAAGCACCACGCCGATGAAGGTGGCACTTGCTTGGCTGCTTCGCCGAGCGCCTAATATCCTGCTGATTCCGGGCACCGCATCGCTTGCGCATCTGCGGGAAAATCTCTCCGCGACCGAACTCGATCTGCCTGACAAGGCGATCATTGCGCTGGATGGCACTGCAGCAAGCGCCGGTTCTTCTAACTGAGTAGTCCATAGCGTAGACGTAGTGCACATCTTCGTCGATCGTGGCCCGCATCATGCCGATTCTGCGCTGGCGCTTTCAATCCCCGTCAATCCGAACGGCGCGTGGTAGGCATTGAATGTAGCATCGTTCGATGATAAATCCGTGCCTCGCGTGGAGGCCGGCAGATGCGTACAACCCTCGCTTTGGACGACGAACTCGTTGCCAAGGCCCAGGCGTTCACAGGCTTGAAAGAAAAGTCGAATCTGGTCCGTGAGGCGCTCAAGGCTCTCATCGAGCGCGAGAGCGCGCGGCGATTGGCGCGTCTGGGCGGGAGCCAGCCTGGTCTGAAGGCGCCGCCACGGCGACGGTCGAGCACGGCGTGATCCTGCCCGACACATCGGTCTGGATCGACCATCTGCGGGCGGGCGACAAGGCGCTCGTCAAGCTCCTGAACGACGGAATGGTTCTGGCGCACCCCTTCGTCATTGGCGAACTTGCTTTGGGCAACTTGCGGCAGCGCGAAATCGTGTTGCAGGCTCTGGCGGACCTGCCGCACGCCAGTGTCGCGACTGACGCGGAGGTGCTTCATTTCATCGAGCGTCAGGCGTTGTCGGGGCCTGGCATCGGATATGTCGACGCTCATCTGCTCGCCGCGGTGCGACTAACGGCGGGAACGCAATTGTGGACGCATGACAAGAGACTGCACGGCCTCGCGGTTCGCTTGGGAATGGCGATCACACTCTCTCGGTCCCTTCGACCATAGTATCCCGAAGGCGTGGTCCTCATCACCGCTTCGCCGCCATCACGTTATTGGGCGCCGGCAAGCCGGCGCAAATGCCAAAGCAGCGGGTAGACTTGAATTCACGATTTGAAAGAACCCTCGGCAGCCAGCAAGCGTTGAAACTTGCCAGACCACGTTTTGAGACCTTTTCGGGCGTTCGCACACGGCCGCCTTTCATCCTTTGTCGTAGCGCGCGGAGATCGATCGAATGCCGAGTTCGGGTGCTGACCATGTCCTGATCGTGGGGGCGGGCGCTGCGGGATTGATGGCCGGACGCGAACTCCTGCGCGCCGGCAAAAAGGTGACCATCCTCGAGGCGCGCCATCGCTGCGGCGGGCGGATTTACCCGTTGCCAACCTCCAAATTCGGATATGCGGCCGAGGGCGGGCCCGAGTTCATTCACGGAGAGGCGCCGTGGACGCGGTCTTTGCTGCGTGAGGCCGGGCTCGAGATTTCACCCATCGAGGGGGTGCGATGGACCCTGCGCGACGGGGTGTTTTCGAAGACCGATTCCGTTGCCCCGGACACAAATCGCCTGTTTGAAACGCTGGCTGCCTTGAAGGCCGATCTCCCGGTCGCGGAGTTCATCGAAAGGCACTTCTCGGGAAGCCGAGACGAGGAGTTGCGGCGCGTGATCTTGCGGATGGTGGAGGGTTATGACGCGGCGGACCCGGCTCGTGCCAGCGCATTCGGATTGCGCGATGAATGGGTCGGCCGCGGGTTGGGCAACCACGGGCGGGTGCGCGGGGGCTATGGCGCGCTCGTCGAATTCCTGGCGGCGCAGTGCCGTCGGTTGGATGCCTCGCTGCATCTCGGCGTCACGGTGAAGGCGATCGAGACGAGCGCTGGACGGATCATCGCGCGCTGCGGCGGCGGACGCAGTTTCGAGGGCGACGCCGCAATCCTCGCGGTGCCTCTCCCCCTTCTGACCCGGATCGAGCTCCCCTTCTCCGCGGGCCAGAACGCAGCGCTGAGCACCGGCATGGGATTTGGGAACGTGGTGAAATTCCTGCTTCGGTTCACCGAGAGATGGTGGGTGAAGGCCGGCGGCAATGATCTCGCCGATCTCTCCTTCCTATTCACAGACAGGGCCATTCCGACCTGGTGGACCCAATATTCGGCGGAACATCCCGTGCTCACCGGCTGGCTCTCGGGCCCGCGCACTCGATCCGTCATGCACCTCGGCGAGGCCGATCTCGTCGAATTGGCCCTGAGCTCCCTCGCCGAAACTTTCAAGATTGCGAAGCTCAAGCTTGAACGCGATCTCGTCAGCGCCCGAGCCATCAATTGGGGAAACGACCCCTTCGCGCTCGGCGCCTATTCCTACGTCACGGTTGAAACGAGGGAAATACAGTCGCTGCTTCGCAGCACAAACAGCGATAATATTTTCTTCTCCGGGGAAGCTTTGTATTCAGGGCGAGACGTCGGCACGGTCGAAGCTGCGCTCGCGAGCGGATTCGAGACGGCGAGGACCCTTGTGG
>JAFBAS010000185.1 GCA_019247605.1 Hyphomicrobiales bacterium | reverse complement strand
GGCCGCCGGCGAACGTTTCATTCCGGCCATCGAGAAAATTTAATGGCAGCAGAGCTTACGCACGCGACCCGCTCGGTGAAGCCGGTCGAGGTCGATAAGAAATGGGTTTTGATCGACGCGAGCGGCCTCGTGGTCGGCCGCCTGGCTTCGCTTGTCGCGATGCGACTTCGCGGCAAGCACAAAGCGAGCTACACGCCTCATGTAGATTGCGGCGACAATGTCATCGTGGTCAATGCCGACAAGGTGGTGCTCACCGGCCGCAAGCGCGACCAGAAGGTCTATTACCACCATACGGGCTACCCTGGAGGCATCAAGGAACGCTCCGCCAAATCCATTCTCGAGGGGCGCTTTCCCGAGCGCATCGTCGAGAAGGCAGTCGAGCGCATGTTACCGCGCGGCCCCTTGGCGCGACGGCAGCTCGGCAATCTCCGCGTCTACAAGGGCAAGGAGCACCCGCATGAGGCGCAGCAGCCGGTGAGCCTCGACATCGGGGCATTGAACCGCAAGAACGCAAGGAGCGCCTGAACATGGCCGAAGTTCTTCAATCCTTGGGTGAACTCGGTGATGCCGTTCAGCCGGCCGCGCCCGAGGCCCCTGTCCATGTGCAGAAGCTCGACAAGCAAGGACGCGCCTACGCGACAGGCAAGCGCAAGAATGCGGTCGCGCGCGTCTGGATCAAGCCTGGTCCCGGCCGCATCATCGTGAATCAAAAGCCGGTGGAGGAATATTTCGCGCGTCCTGTTTTGCGCATGATCTTAAGTCAACCGCTCATCGTCGCCGATCGCGCGACGCAGTACGACGTCACGATCACTTGCGCGGGCGGCGGACTTTCGGGCCAGGCTGGCGCCGTGCGCCACGGCTTGGCAAAGGCGCTCACCTATTACGAGCCGGAGCTGCGCGCGATTTTGAAACGGATCGGCTTTCTCACGCGAGATTCGCGGGTTGTCGAGCGCAAGAAATACGGCCGCGCCAAGGCTCGCCGCCGCTTCCAATTCTCCAAACGCTGACCGCGCCCGCCCGGTCGGCCATTCAAAGTTGGAAAGGGCGGGCTTCGGCCCGCCTTTTTGTTATGCGATCAATCACCCGCAAGGACGAAGCCCATGCTCGACACGGCGATCCAAAGAGACATTTCGCAAAAGGCGAGACCTGCGAAAGTCTTCATCGATGGGGAAGCGGGCACGACCGGCCTGCAAATTCGCGAGCGTCTGCTACCGCGAAAGGATGTCGAGCTCCTTTCGATCGATGCGGAAAGCCGCAAGGACCTCGGCGCGAAACGCGAGCTCTTGAGGCAGGCTGATCTCGCCATCCTATGCCTACCGGATGATGCGGCGCGCGAGAGTGTCGCACTGATCGACGGTCTCGGCGACGGGGCGCCGCGCATCATCGACGCCTCGACCGCGCATCGCACCGCGCCCGGATGGGTGTTCGGCTTTCCCGAAATGGTGAAGGGGCAGAACCGCGCCATCAAGGAGGCCCGCAAGGTCGCAAACCCCGGTTGCTACTCGACCGCGGCGATCGCGCTCATCCGCCCGCTCGTAGATGCCGCGCTCATTCCGGCCGACCACGCGATCACCATCAACGCGGTGAGCGGATATTCCGGCGGCGGCAAGTCGATGATCGCGGCTCATGAGGCTAGAAGCGCACCTTCCTTCGAGCTTTATGGGCTCGGCCTCGAGCACAAGCATATGCCGGAAATCGAGACCTATAGCGGCCTGACACGCTGCCCGATCTTCATCCCCTCGGTCGGCAATTTTCGGCAAGGAATGCTGGTGAGCGTGCCCTTGCATCTCGACCTTCTCCCCCGCAAGCCGTCCGCCGCCGATCTCGAGGCCGCGCTTCGTGCCCATTACGGGGAAGGGGGAGCGGTGCGCGTCGTCGCCCTCGATCCACCAAACCGTGTCGACCGTCTCGAGGCGGAGGCCTTGAACGGCACGAACCTTCTCGAATTACGGGTCGTCGGCTCGCCGAACAGGCCAATCGCGGTTCTCATTGCCAAGCTCGACAATCTCGGCAAGGGGGCGTCCGGCGCGGCGGTGCAATCGATGGAGCTCATGCTGCGATTGGCATGAAAGGCGTCGGCGGGAGGCAACACAATCTTCCAGTCGCCGCGGCTCGGCGGTGACCTCGTGCGGGCACCCACGCCTTTTGTTTCCACCCCGGAGGGAAGGCGTAGATGCCCGGCCCAAGGCGCCCCAAGGCCGGGCATGACGGGGAGGCGCAACCCTCCACCCGTCCTCCCCACTCCTTCGCGTGCCGCTTCGCGGGGGGGCGGGGGCAATCAGCGAGGGCGTGCCCGTGACGAGGCATTGGCGCCTTCCCGCGCATTGGGGTATCGATTGGCCTTCGCGCTCGCACCCCGAGGCTCGTCATGCTCTCGAACAACAAGCCGTTCCTCGATTTTGCGCTGGGCGAGACGGCGGACATGTTGCGCGACACGGTCTCTTCCTTCGCGCAGGCCGAGATCGCGCCTCGGGCCGATGAGATCGACCGCAGCAACCACTTCCCACGCGATTTGTGGCCAAGGCTCGGCGAGCTCGGGCTTCACGGGATCACGGTCGAGGAAGAATATGGCGGCTCGGGACTCGGCTACCTCGAGCATTGCGTCGCCATGGAGGAGATTTCGCGCGCGTCGGCTTCCGTCGGTCTCTCCTACGGCGCCCACTCCAATCTCTGCGTCAACCAGATTCGGCGGAACGGTTCCGACGCGCAGAAGCGCAAATTTCTCCCAAAGCTGGTTTCCGGCGAGCATGTGGGTGCGCTCGCGATGTCGGAGCCGGGCTCGGGTTCCGACGTTGTGTCGATGAAGACGCGTGCCGAAAGGCTCGGTGATCGCTACCTCCTCAACGGCTCGAAATTCTGGATCACCAACGGGCCGGTTGCGGAGACGCTCGTGGTCTACGCCAAGACCGACCCGAACGCGGGCGCGCGCGGCATCACTGCCTTCATCGTCGAAAAGGGGATGAAGGGTTTCACCACGGCGCAGAAGCTCGACAAGCTCGGCATGCGCGGCTCCGACACGGGTGAACTCGTCTTCCAGGATTGCGAGGTGCCTCAGGAGAACGTGCTCGGCGAGGTCGGCCGCGGCGTGAACGTCCTGATGTCGGGCCTCGATTACGAGCGTGCCGTTCTCGCGGCGGGTCCGCTCGGCATCATGCAGGCGGCGCTCGACGTGGTGCTGCCTTACGTTCATGAGCGCAAACAATTCGGCCAGCCGATCGGCGAATTCCAGCTCGTGCAGGGCAAGCTCGCCGATATGTATGTGACCATGAACGCCGCGCGCGCTTACGTCTATGCGGTGGCGAAAGCCTGCGATCGGGGAGAGACCACCCGTGAGGACGCAGCCGGCGCCATTCTTTTCTCGGCCGAGAAGGCAACGGCCGTGGCGCTCGACGCCATCCAGCTCCTTGGCGGCAATGGATACATCAACGATTTCCCGACCGGGCGCTTGTTGCGCGATGCCAAGCTTTACGAGATCGGAGCCGGAACGAGCGAGATCCGGCGAATGCTGATCGGGCGCGAGCTGTTCGCCAAATCGGGTTAGCGGGCGAGACGAGACTCGCGAAAGCGTGAAGACCGTCATGTGCGGGCGTCGGCCCGCCACTCACGTCTTACGCTATGCTGGCAAACAGACGCATCGATGACCGAGCCCAAGCCCGGTCACGATGAAGGCCAAAGCGCCAGCGCATCTCAAGGGCCGTCATGCGCGGGCGTCGGCTCGCTCATCTATGTCTCAAAGACAGCCTGGAGGAAATGACCAATGCCGCTCAAGATCTGGGGACGCCTCACATCGATCAACGTGCAAAAGGCGATGTTATGCGTCGAAGAGCTCGATGTGCCTCATGAGCGCGTCGATGCGGGGCTCTCCTTCGGCATCGTCGACACGCCGGAATACCGCACAAAGAACCCGAACGGCCTCGTTCCGCTCATGGAGGACGATGATTTCGTCCTTTGGGAATCGAATGCCATCGTGCGCTATCTCGCGGCGAAGCACGCCTCGGGATCCCTTTGGCCGAGTGACTCTCGCGAGCGCGCCGATGCCGATCGCTGGATGGATTGGCAGACGACGACCTTCCAGCCGGCGATCGGGCCGGCCTTCATGCATCTCGTGCGCCTTCCGCCGGAAAAACGCGACCCAAGTGCCGTCGAACCTTCCCGGCAAAAAACGGAAGATTGCGTCGGCATCATGGAAGGCGTCCTTGCCAAGAAGCGATTCATTGCAGGCGAACGCCTCACCGTCGGCGACGTCGCCCTTGCGCCCGCGATTCATCGCTGGCTCAACCTGCCGCTGAAACGGCAGTCACGCCCTCATGTCGAGCGCTGGTATGGTGAGATCATGCGCCGGCCGCGAACCGCCAAGGCTCTCATCCTGCCCGTGGTTTGAGCCGGCTTCCCCTGAAGAGAGCACGACGCCGATCGTAAAACCTCGGGTCGCGACCGCGGTCGCGCTCGCCCTCGTGCTTCTCATAAGCACGCCCATCGGTGCGCTCGCCTTCCCGCGTCAGCCGGTCACCGAGTGGGTCCGGGATCTTTACACGGCACAAGCCGCCCGGATCGCGCGGGCACAGCCGCTCGAGGAGAGCGACGTGCTCGTGCTCTTCACAACCGAACTCGCCGCGTTCTGGCAAGAAGCCCGTAAAGCCCGTGAGTTCGGCGCAACTTCGGACGATGTCCTCGACGCTTTTTTCGGCTGGAACGTGACTGCGGGAACGAAGGTGAGCTTCACAAGGGTGATCAAGGTGCTCGGCACCTCCGAGGCACCGACCCTCCTGATCGATGTCGTCGTTGCAGGTGTGCCCCGCCGCGTCGTCCTCGACGCGCTGCAGGATGGAGGAAGCTGGCGCATCGCCAACATCACCTATGACGAAGGTGAGGATTTCTCGAGCTTCGAGAGGCGGCTCGCGCACCCTTGAGCAGGCGTTTTTCGATGACAGTTAACGCCAAGGCTCCACGAAATGGCCGAGCCTTAGCCATTTGTTGAGCATGGCGCGAGCTGAATGGCGCCCCATCATTCCCGTTAATCTTAGAGCAAGCATGGCGGCATTATTCTCGACGAAACAGTCGGGATAAGCCGATCCGCGTCTGAGACGACCAAGGGATGCCACTGTCGCTCTGAGCAAAGCCTGCAGCAATGACGAACACCAAGATGACCCGCTCCGAGAAGATCGTCACCGG
Source organism: Hyphomicrobiales bacterium (assembly GCA_019247605.1). Taxonomy (GTDB): domain Bacteria; phylum Pseudomonadota; class Alphaproteobacteria; order Rhizobiales; family Beijerinckiaceae; genus GAS188. The sequence goes on along the minus strand of JAFBAS010000185.1, from coordinate 33,419 downwards.
CCTTGCCGTCGCGGTCCTGGTCGCGGGGTTCGCCACGGGCGTGTTCGCAAAGCCAGTCAATTCAAACGCGCATTCTCCGGGCTCCCTGGTCCATATGGTCTCGATCGACACGCATCGGGACAAGTGATCCGAAGGCACAAGACCTAAGGCTCTCAATCGTTCCGCGCGGGCTTGGTCCGCCTATAGATGCCGATGCGCCTCGCGACCGCGCACAAGCTCGATCTTCGACTTGGCGACGGCCGTTAAAGTCAGGCTTGTTGCTCCAGCTCCGAGAACCCTCCACAATGCGCAGAATTCGTCGGAGAGGATCGCGGCATATGGACCCATCAAGCCTCACTCGCGAAAGCTTCGCGGCGCTTGCCTCGCGCGCAGGGCTTTCGCTTTCGCCTTCGCAGCTCAAGGAGCTGCATGAGGCGTACTCTCATGTAGCCGCCATGGCCGAGCGTGTGCGCGGCACGCCCTCACTCACGGCGGAAAGCGCGATGACCTTCGCGCCGCGCGAAACGCGGAGAGGGTGATGCACACGATCGCCGAAGCCGCAGGGCTGATCGCAGAGCGCAAGCTCTCACCCGTCGAGCTCGTGCAATCGCACCTCGATCGGATCGATCGGCTCGAGGGCAAGCTCCACGCCTTCGTCAAGGTGACGCGCGAGAGCGCGCTCGAAGAGGCGAAGCGCGCAGAGGGCGAGATCATGGCCCGCGGCCCGAAAGGGCCGCTTCACGGGATCCCGATTGCGCATAAGGACATCTACTCCACGAAAGGCCTCGCGACGACCGCTCATTCGAAGCTTCTGGCGCGTTATGTGCCCGATGCGGACGCGGTCACGGTATCGAGACTCGCTTCGGCGGGCGCCGTGTCGCTCGGCAAGCTCGCGACGCATGAGTTTGCCTGGGGCGGTCCGTCCTTCGACCTGCCTTGGCCGCCGGCACGAAACCCCTGGAACCCGGATCATTTCACCGGGGGCTCTTCGAGCGGCACTGGCGCTGCCGTCGCGGCGGGCCTCGTCCTCGGCGGCACCGGCTCGGACACCGGCGGCTCCATCCGCTTGCCGGCCGCCTTTTGTGGGATCGCGGGCTTCAAGCCGAGCTACGGGCTTTGTCCACGCACCGGTATCCTGCCGCTCGCAAATTCTCTCGATCATGCCGGGCCCCTTGCCTGGACGGTCGAGGATTGCGCAATCATGCTGCAAGCCATGGCGGGGCATGACCCCTCCGATCCCGCGAGCGCCGATGTCACGGCCCCCGATTTCCGCAAAGGGCTCGCGCCTTCGATCAAGGGGGTGAGGGTCGGCTTCGTGCGTCATTTTCACGAGCGCGATTATCCCGTGGAGGAACCTGCGAAAAAGGCGCTCGAGGCAGCGGCCGAGGTTTTCCGTGGGCTCGGCGCCGAAGTTTCCGATGTCGTGCTGCCGCCCCTCCAGGATTGGACGGCATGCGGCATGATCATCATGATCTCGGAAGCTTACGCGGTGCATGAAGCGTGGCTAAAATCGACCCCTCAGGACTATGGCGAGTATTTCCGCGACCGCGTGCTGATGGGCGCGTTCTTGAGCGCGGCCGATTACGTCCATGCGCAACGAAAGCGCCGCGAGCTTTGCGCCGCGTTGGCGGGCGTCTTCGGCGAGGTCGATATCCTCCTTTGCGCCATCACGCCGGGCGCCGCGCCGCGCATGGACGAGGTGACGAAGATGAGCTCGTTCGAGCGGCCCTCCTTCTCATTTCCCTTCAACGTTGCCGGTGCGCCGGCGCTCACGCTTCGCGCGGGCTTCAACGATCAGGGTCTGCCGCTCGGCGTCCAGATCGTGGGGCCGCCCTTCGCCGACGAGAAGGTCTTGCGCGCTGGCCATCACTACGAAAAGGCGACGGACTGGTCGCGGGAACGCCCACGTCTCGTTTGAGGCCATGGCCGGCGTCGGAAGGGTGGCCACACCCTTGTCATCCCCGGCCGAGCGGCCGAAGGCCGTGAGGGGAAGGGGACCCATGTTCCGCCGCTTGTGATTGTGAGTGGGCCCCCTTCCCGAAGCTCGCTCACGCGAGCTTCGCCGGGGGTGACAATGGCGGAGCCACGCTGAGCGTGGCACAACCTCCCATTCTCTGGAAAGGCGTCATCTCGACGCCAGATAGTGGCCGATATCGGTTCGAGGATGCGCGCGCGGCGGGCCTGGTGTAAATGCCGCCTCGTTGGCGATGGAGGTCTCATGGCGCGTTCAAGTCTTGTTGCGCTCGCGGCATGCTGCGTGCTCGCGGGGTTCGCTCGCGATATGGCCAGCGCGCAGCCGACGCAACGCGTCGTGCCGCCTTCGCGCGCGGCCGTCCAATGGTCCTACGCGCCGATCGTCCAAAAGGTGGCGCCCGCCGTCGTCAACGTCTATGCCTCGCGAACGGAGAAGCTCGCGCGCAATCCGCTCTTCGACGACCCTTTTTTCCAGCAGTTTTTCGGGCGCGATTTCGCCGGGCAGGCCCGCGAACGCGTCCAGAAATCGTTGGGATCGGGCGTCATCGTCGACCCGTCTGGATTGATCGTGACCAACCAGCATGTGATCGAGGGAATGACGCAGGTGAAGATCGCGCTCTCCGACAAACGCGAATTCGAGGCCGACATTCTTTTGCGCGATCCCCGTTCCGATCTCGCGGTGCTGCGTCTCAAGGGCACGACCGAGCGCTTTCCGGTCCTGCCTTTTGGCGATTCCGACAATTTGCAAGTCGGCGATCTCGTCCTCGCCTTGGGCGATCCTTTCGGCGTCGGACAGACGGTGACGCAAGGCATCGTTTCGGCGCTTGCGCGCACGCGCATCGACGCCTCGGATTATCAGTTCTTCATTCAGACCGACGCTTCGATCAATCCAGGAAACTCTGGAGGGGCGCTCGTTGATCTGGAGGGCCGCCTCGAAGGGATCAACACGGCAATCTATTCGCGTTCAGGGGGCTCGGTCGGCATCGGCTTCGCCATCCCGGTGAATATGGTCAAGGTCGTGGTCGAGAGCGCGAAGTCGGGCGCGAAGTCGGTACGTCGCCCTTGGCTCGGTGCAAAGCTGCAGAGCGTGACGCCCGAAATCGCTGAAAGCCTTGGACTTGCCCGTCCCACGGGCGCGCTCGTCGCGAGCCTGACCGAAGGCGGCCCCGCGGCGGAGGGCGGCATCAAGCGAGGCGATGTGATCTTGTCGATCGACGGCCACCCGGTCGAGGATCCCGACGGCTTTGGCTTTCGCTTTGCAACGCACAGCCTGGGGCAAAGTGCTTCCGTCATGGTGCGGCGGGGCTCGGCCGATGTGACCTTGCCGATCAAGCTTCGCACCGCGCCGGAGACGCCGCCACGCGAGGCTTCGAAAATCGAGGGCGCAAATCCGCTTTCGGGCGTGACGCTCGAGAATCTGTCGCCGGCGGTCGCCGAGGAATTGTCGCTCGAGCCCTCCTCGGGCGTGGTGATCGCCGATGTCGATGAAGGTTCGACGGCCGGACGCGCCGGTTTCCAAAAAGGGGATATTCTCGTCGAGGTGAACGGGACGAAGATCACCGCGCCGCGCGACGCGCAACGCGCGCTCGCTGACAAGGCGCGACTCTGGAAGGTCGTGATCAGTCGCAACGGTCAAATTCTCGCGACCGTTTTTCAGGGTTGAGCGATATGAACGACAACAATCCAAAGGCTGTGAAAGAAGGCACGAAGGGCATTGTCGTTACCACCGACGTGGCGCGCTTCGATCTCGACCGCGTCTTCGCTTTTCTCCATCGTGATGCGTATTGGTGCAGAGGCCTGCCGCGCCCCGTCTTCGATCGCTCGATCGAGCATTCCTTGTGTTTTGGCGCGTTCATGCCTGGCGGGGAACAGGCGGGCTTCGCCAGGGTCATCTCCGACCGCGCGACCTTTGCACATTTGTGCGATGTGTTCGTCTTCCCCGCTTGGCGTGGACGCGGGATCGGCAAAGCCCTTGTCGAAGCGGTCCTCGCCCATCCCGATCTGCGAGGGCTGCGGCGCCTCACGCTTTCGACCTCCGATGCGTCTGGCCTCTATGCACGTTATGGCTTTCGTCCGCCCGCCCGGCCGGAGCGCCTGATGGAGATCGCCAACCCCAAAGCCTATGAAGGGAAGGAGGGCGCGCCCACTTGACTGATCTCTTTGCCGCTTCAGGGCTCGACAAGAGCGCCACGAGGCCGCTCGCCGATCGGTTGCGGCCGACTTCGCTTTCGCAGATCGCGGGACAAGAGCACCTCACCGGCGAGGATGGAGTTCTGACCCGGCTCGTGGCGGCAGGCTCGCTCGGCTCGCTCATCTTCTGGGGGCCGCCCGGAACCGGCAAGACCACCGTCGCGCGCCTCCTCGCCGGCGAGACCAAGCTCGAGTTCCAGCAAATTTCCGCGATATTCTCAGGTGTTGCCGATTTGAAAAAGGCTTTCGATGCCGCTCGCGCGCGGGTGACGCAAGGGAAGGGGACACTGCTTTTCGTCGATGAAATCCACCGTTTCAATCGCGCCCAGCAGGACTCTTTTCTGCCCGTGATGGAGGACGGTACCATCACGCTCGTGGGCGCGACGACAGAAAACCCTTCCTTCGCGCTCAATGCGGCGCTTCTCTCACGCGCCCGCGTTCTCGTCTTCAAGCCGCTCGATCCGCAAGCGATCGAGAAATTGCTCGAACGAGCCGAGGCACACGAGGGCAGGGCGCTGCCTCTCACCGAGGCCGCACGCGCGAGCCTCATCCGCATGGCCGATGGCGACGGCCGCTCGGCGCTCACGCTCGCCGAGGAGGCCTGGCGCGCGGCAAAACCGGGGGAGGCGTTCGACGCGGAGGCGCTTCAGGAAATCTTGCAGCGTCGCGCGCCCGTCTACGACAAGGACCGGGACGGGCATTACAATCTCATCAGCGCGCTTCATAAGTCGGTGCGCGGCTCGGACCCCGATGCGGCACTCTACTGGTTCTGCCGAATGCTCGATGGAGGGGAAGATCCCCGCTACCTCGCCCGTCGCATCGTGCGCATGGCGGTCGAGGACATCGGTCTTGCCGACCCGAACGCCCTCGTGCATGCGCGCGCGGCCGCCGAAGCGTATGAGCAGCAAGGCTCACCGGAAGGTGAGCTCGCTCTTGCAAGCGCCGTAATCTATCTCTCCTGCGCGCCCAAATCGAACGCCGCCTACCTCGCCTATGCGGCTGCGCTGCGCGCTGCCCGGGAGAACGGCTCGCTCGCTCCGCCCAAGCACATTCTCAACGCACCGACGAAGCTCATGAAGCAGGAAGGCTATGGGGCGGGATACGCCTACGATCATGATGCGCCGGACGCGTTCTCCGGCCAGAACTACTTTCCCGAGAGTATGGAACGCCAAAGCTTTTACCGGCCGACGGAGCGCGGCCTCGAGGCCCGTATCAAGACCAGGCTCGAGGAATGGGCGAGGCTCAGGGGCGGGCGCGAGGCGTGACCACTTCGCCGTTCCAGGAACGCCGGTGACGAGAAAAAATCGCTCCTATGCTCTAAATCATTATTGAGTATTGAATTTTCCCAAGACTTCGCTTCTCTTATCCAGTTCATGAACGGATCCTTTCTTCGCGGAGGATAGTTCCAGTTGTAACTTAAGGACGGCGTCGATGTTCTCGCCTGGCATAAACAAAACTCATTCTCAGCGTGAATTGAACGGCACGAATTCTGCAAAGAACTGCCGCGACGACGGACCCTGTCCGTTTGTGACACAGGCGGACACGAGCCTTGGCCGAAAATGACCAGCAACAAGGCGCGGAAGTTGCCGGCAATCGCGCCGGCGACGATCGCGCCTTCAGAGGAGCTTTCGGAACGGCCCTGCTTGGGCCGAATTTTCTTGTGCTCGAGGGTCTCAAGGGAATTTTGAGCGCCGCCGGGTTTCGGGTGGTCGGCACCGCTTCTCATGTGAAGGACCTCGAGCTGGGGCCAGATCTCGAAGCTCAACCGATCCTTTTGATCGTGAATGCCGGCGGGGATTTGCGCGGCGCTATCAAGCAGATCGAGCTCTTCAAGGAGCGCTTCGAGACTGGGCGTGTCGTGCTTTTGGCCGACCCTGGTCAATTCGCTGAGATACCGGCAGTGTTTCGGGCCGGCGTGAACGGCTATCTCTATATGGGGCCAAGCCTCGAACCCTTCGTAAAGGCGCTCGAATTGGTGATGCTCGGGGAGACGGTGTTGCCGAAGGCCATCCTGCCGCTCATCCTCGAGCACAAGGATGAGCCAAGACCGCCAAAGACATCCGAGAGCTTCGCCCCTCAATTGTCGCGGCGTGAGAGATTGATCCTGCGTCACCTTGCCGAAGGCTTGGCGAACAAGGTGATCGCCAGCGAAATCGGCATCGCGCAAGCAACCGTGAAGGTGCATGTGAAATCGATCCTCACGAAGATCGGTGTCGTCAATCGCACACAAGCGGCGATTTGGGCGATGAACAACGGTCTCGTCGTCGGCGAACCGGGGGGACGACGGCGCGTCCCCGCTCCAATCCAAGGCTCGGAGACCGAAGACTGAGTCTCAGTCAAAAATTAAACTGCAGTCGGAGCGCCGCGGAGAAAGCTTTTACCGTTTAACTTTTCGCTAAACTTAATTGTCGAGATTCCCGGATCGCCGCACCAGACCCGGGAGAACATCATGAGCCGTAAAAAGCGAGAAGCTTGGATGCGGCTCCAGGCCCTTCAGATCGCCGCCGAGCTTCCCGAGGATCGCCGTCAAGCCCTCGCGGTCCTCAATTGCGCTCGCAAGATCGTGGAAGAATATGTTCCTCGCCAACACGCTCGGGCCAACCCCCACGTTAACGGGCGTGCGCCGCTCTCCGTGCTTCGCCTTCTGGAGTAAGCGCGGGCACTTTACTTTCCTTCGATTCGAAGGGCATCAATCTTCAATGTGGACTCCAAGTGACGTTTCCACCGCCCCGACGTGCGTCCTGCCCGGGGCATGCGCCCGGTCATTCATGCGTCTTTCGCCCGGGAAACCATCGCGCGATGTCGATGAAAAGAACGGATGGAACGTGGCGTAGAACGATCCTCGCGCGCGCTTTCCAATTCTGAGGTAGGCTCGCCGCCAGGTCGGGAAGGGTGGGGAAGGGCGGATGGCCATTTGGACTTGGGTTTCACCCGCGGTCGCCTGGGTCATCCTAGGCGTCACCGGGCTCATGGGCACGCCTCCGGTTCTCGTCGCAATCGACGTGATCACCCTTTTCGTGACGGTGTTTGTGGCGGTCCATCATGCGGAGGTCGTCGCGCACCGCGTGGGCGAACCCTTCGGCACGCTCGTGCTGGCGGTCGCGGTCACCATCATCGAAGTCGCTCTCATCGTCTCGGTGATGGCCGGCAGCCCCGACAAGGCAAGCTTGCCGCGGGACACGGTCTTTGCGGCAGTGATGATCGTCTGCAACGGCATCGTCGGGCTCTGTCTTCTCGTCGGAGGGTTACGACACCACGAGCAAGGCTTCCAGCTGCAAGGCGCCAGCTCGGCGCTCGCCGTCCTCGCGGCCCTGACGACGCTCACCATGATATTGCCGAACGTCACGACGACCATACCGGGTCCGATGTTCAGCACGCCGCAACTGATCTTCGTCGCGATCGTGTCCGTCATTCTCTACGCCGCCTTCATCTTTATCCAGACCATTCGTCACCGCGATTATTTCCTTGCGGATGGAGAGAGCGAGGAGTTGCACGCAAAACCGCCCACCAAACGAACGACATTCGCAAGCGCCGCTCTCCTTTGCGCGGCGCTCATCGCCGTGGTCGGCCTTGCCAAGGTCCTCACGCCATCTGTCGATGAAGGCATAGCGAGACTGGGCATGCCGGCCTCGCTCAGCGGGGTCATCATCGCCATGCTGGTGCTCTTGCCCGAGGGCCTCGCGGCTCTCAGAGCCGCGCAAGCTGACCGCTTGCAAACGAGTCTCAATCTTGCCCTCGGATCCTCGCTTGCGACGATCGGCTTGACCATTCCCGCCGTCGCTGCCGTGTCGATCTTGTACCGAATGCCGCTTGAGCTCGGCCTCGACTCCAAGGGGATGGTCCTGCTCGCGCTGACGCTCTTTCTCGGCGTGATCACCTTGGGGACCGGCAGGACGACCGTGCTTCAAGGTGTCGTGCATCTCGTCAACTTTGCGGTGTTCCTGTTTTTTGCGATCTCGCCTTGAAATGGCGCACCGGAGCGCTTGCCAACCTTCCCGATGGAAGTCGTCAGCCGACCTCGCCGATCATCCTGCGCATGGCACGCGCGATCATCAATTCCTCATCGGTGGGGATAACCCAAGCGGAGGGTCCCGAGCCGCGCGTGATTTTCGGCCCGCCTTTTTCGTTTGCGGATGGGTCGAGCTCGAACCCCGCCCATGCGGAGCCCCGAAGGACCTCGGCTCTCGTGGCCGCGTCATTCTCGCCGATGCCCGCGGTGAACACCAGAGCGTCAATTCCTCCAAGAGCCGCGATGAGTGAACCCAGCTCGCGGCAGATGCGATAAACGAAAAGATCGATGGCAAGCTGAGCGGAGGGTTGGCTCGAGGCTTGGGCGCGAAGCTCGCGCATATCGTTCGAAATTCCGGAAACGCCGAGAAGGCCGGATTGCGTGTAAAGCAGCCCCTCGACCTCGTCGACGCTGAGCTTTGTCTCTCGCATGAGGTAAAGCACGACCGCTGGATCGAGGCTGCCGCAGCGCGTTCCCATCGGCAGACCGTCGAGTGCCGAAAACCCCATTGTCGTCGCCACGCTCGCGCCGTTCTCGATCGCGCATAGGCTCGCTCCATTTCCAAGATGAGCGGCAACGACCCGGCCCTTCGCGATTAGCTCGTCATAGCGACCGAACACCGAGGCGAGAAAGGCGTAAGAGAGGCCGTGGAAGCCGTAGCGGCGGATGCCGCTTTCGCTCATGGAGCGAGGGAGAGCGAAGAGGCGAGCGAGCTGCGGCTGTCTGTGATGGAAAGCCGTGTCGAAGCACGCGATCTGCACCAAGCGCGGATACTGCCGATCGAGGATGCGGATCGGCTCCAAATTGTGCGGCTGATGGAGAGGCGCAAGCGGCACCAAACGTTCGAGCGCCGCAAGCGTGGGTTCGTCGACCTTGACCGGCTCGCAATAGTTTTGCCCTCCATGGACGACCCGGTGCCCGACCCCGGCGAGCGAAAATGCGTCATCGTGCTCGCGCAGCCAGGAAAGCAAATGGTCCAGCGCTTGCTGGTGGCCCGCGCCGTCGCAAAGGCGCGATTGCGCGATGACCTCGCCCTCGGGATTGGTCGCTTTGAAGCGCGGTTTGCTGTCCAACTCGAATTGCCCGCGACGAATACGGCGCGGCTCGCCATTTCCCTTGGCATCGAAAACCTCGAACTTCAGGCTCGAGGATCCAGAATTGAGCACGAGAAAGACAGGCGTCACCCGTCAGCTCCAAAGGAAGAGAACATCGGCGCTCACGCCGACAAAGCGGACGCGATGCGCCCATGAAACAAGGTTCCTGGATACAGGAAACGCGGCCGCTCGTCAGGAGACGTCCCTCGCATCGCTCGCCAGCGTTTCCGCGCGGGCATCACCGGGTGGCGCTCACGACGTGCGCTCCACCAACGCGAGCGGCGGCTGAAAATTCGAAGGCGTTGAAGGGCGCATCCCTCGCGAGCGGGCTGCACGAGCGCGGCTTGCTTCTTACGTCTTGGCCTCGCCGACGGTGTCAGCCATTTGGGCTCCTCGGGTGCCGAGTGGCTTTCCAGCGCCGGTCGTGGTGTCTTTCGCGGTCTGATGTTCCGTCTCGGCGTTCAATTCCGCCCCGACGAGAACGATAGTGACCGAAAGCCACATCCAGGTCATGAAGCCGATTGCGGCGCCAAGTGAGCCGTAGGTCTCGTTGTATTTTCCGAAATTGGCCACGTACCAGGAGAAGAGCATCGAGAAGACCAGCCAGGCGATGGCTGCGAGAACGCTTCCTGGTGTGATCCAGCGCCATTGTGCATTTTCGCGACTTGGACCGTATCGATACAGGGTTGCCAAGCCGGCGATGATCAGGCCGAGGAGCGCCGGCCAACGTGCAATCCAAAGCAGCCATCCGAAGAGCTGACCGAGGCCGGCGAGCTGCAAAATGGCGGGAATGACGACGATCGCTCCGAGGGCGAGAAGAATGAAGGCGATGGCGCCGAGCGTGAAGCCGATCGTGCGAAGATTGAGCCCGACAAAACCACGTTTCTCCTCTTCACCATACGCTACGTTCAAGGCATCGAACATTGCCTTCATGCCTGAATTGGCGCTCCAGAGCGAAAGCCCGAGCCCGAACAAAAAAGCAAAGCCGAGCGTTGTATTCCCCTTGCTTGCGATCCGCTTGACTTGCTCGCCGATCACTTCGAGCGCACCGGCTGGAACGACCCCGGAGAGCGCCGACAAGTGATCGTTGACAGTACCGAGGTCGGCAACAAGGCCATAGATCGCAACGATTGCCGCAATCGCCGGGAACAACGCCAGGAGACCATAGAAGGTCACCCCGCCGGCGACAGCAAGAAGTCGGTGCTTGTTGATCTCTTCGTAAGTACGCCAGCCGATGTCCTGCCAGCCGAGTTTGGGGATCTGGGCCGGCGTTTTCGCTTCTCGGCCGCGCCCGGATCCTTGCGTGTTTGCAGGTGAGGCGACGGAGACTTTTCCGGCGCGCGGCCGGCTGCCGACATCGGCAGTTTTCGCGCCCTGCGGTTTGGGCAGGAACCTCAGGAGGACAAAGCCCAGAAGAACTTTCCCCATCGTCGACGGGAGGGATGCTGCTCGCCGGTCGCCGATTTCCGGGCGGGAGATGCTTGAGGCCATGGTGAAAAGCTCAGCAAGGAAGTCACCCCAGCAACGGAGAGCGCAACGGGGCGTTCCCTGCAAATTTCGCAAGAGCAAATTTGCTTCATGCTTCCGGGCGCCCCCCGGCGGCGCCGACGGGAGGAATGCGGGAAAATACGCCCGGTGCGATCCCCAGGGTACGCAGAGCGAGCGCGTGCCGACGAGTTGTGGAGGCCTCGGAGGGAATCGAACCCCCGTACAAGGATTTGCAGTCCTCTGCGTAGCCACTCCGCCACGAGGCCTTGAGCTGCATCTAGCGCCTTAAAGCGTGGCAGCCGATTGAGCAATATCTGCTTGAAGGTGTTTCGTTCATCGAACGCGGCCACTTCTCAAGCCAGCTTCGCCGCAAGCTCCAGGCGTGCTTGCCTTTGGCGCGTGTCGGGATAAAACCCCTTGGTCTTAAAGGATCACCCGATGCTCGATTTCGCCGATCTTCGCCATCGTATGGTCGACAACCAGATTCGCACGGCGGATGTCACCCATCGTTCCATACTGGCAGCCATCGAGGATCTGCCGCGTGAAGTCTTCGTTCCGGAAGCGATGAAGGCTTTCGCTTATAGTGACAAGCACCTTGCGGTCGGGCACGTCGGATCGACGGGTGAAACCCGCTACTCACTTGCCCCTGTGCTTCTCGCGCGAATGGTTCAGGCGGCGGAGCCCTCAAGCGGCGAAAAAATTCTCCACATTGCGTGCGGCACCGGATATGGCAGCGCCATCTTCGCCAAGCTCGGCGCGTATGTGGTGGCGCTCGATGAAGACGCAGGCATCATTGCGGCCGCCGAGCGCGCGCTCGCGCAGGCTGGAGTTGCCGCTGTTCGGACGCTCGCCGGCACGCTCTTCGACGGGGCTGCCTCTGAAGGTCCTTTCGACGTGATCTTCATCGAAGGCGCCTATGAGCGCGAGCCCGAAACACTGGTCACGCAGCTTGCGTCCGGGGGGCGGCTTATCGGCGTCTCGGGCGTCGGGCGTGCCGGCCAAGTGATGCTTCAGGTCAAGACGCGGGACGCTTTGACCGGACGAGAGGCGCTCACGGGCCGTGCGGTGTTCGATGCCTCGGCACCACTTCTTCGATCTTTCGCCAAAAAACCGGAATTCGTGTTCTAATTTTCCCTGCCGGCGCACTGAGGCCCATGTTGCGGTTTTGCAACATTTGGAGACTCTTTGTGCCGCAAGGATAAGTTAACCGACTCTCGCCCGAAAGCCGCCACAAACGAACCCGCCTTTAGCTCGCGGGTGTTGGGAAGCGCGGGCAATGCTCCGCGCTTTTGTTTCGCTCAGCGTCGGTTGCGGCGTTGTGTTGGGGCTTGGAGTAGAGCGAGCGGGATGGACGCGCGAGTTATCGATAAACTGAAGTTGCCAAGCCGGCATGTGACCGAGGGGCCGGCGCGTGCTCCGCACCGTTCGTATCTCTATGCGATGGGGCTCACGAGAGAGCAGATCCATCAGCCGCTCGTCGGCGTGGCAAGCTGCTGGAACGAAGCCGCCCCTTGCAACATCGCGTTGATGCGCCAAGCCCAGGCTGTGAAGAAGGGCGTCTCGGCCGCGAATGGCACGCCGCGCGAGTTTTGCACCATCACGGTGACCGACGGCATGGCGATGGGCCATCAAGGCATGAAAGCCTCGCTCGCCTCGCGAGAGGTGATCGCCGACTCGGTCGAGCTCACCATGCGCGGCCATTGCTATGACGCGCTGGTCGGACTTGCCGGTTGCGACAAGTCTCTGCCCGGCATGATGATGGCAATGTGCCGCCTCAACGTGCCGTCGATCTTCATCTATGGCGGCTCGATCCTTCCGGGAATGTTCAAGGGCCGCCCTGTCACCGTGCAAGACCTGTTCGAGGCCGTCGGCAAGCATTCGGTGGGCGACATGTCGGATGCCGATCTCGACGAGCTCGAGAACGTGGCCTGTCCTTCGGCCGGCGCCTGCGGAGCGCAGTTTACGGCCAACACCATGGCCACGGTGTCAGAAGCGATGGGGCTTGCCTTGCCCTATTCGGCGGGAGCGCCCGCGCCTTACGAAATTCGAGACCGCTTCTGCATGGCGGCGGGCGAGATGGTAATGGAGCTTCTGCAGCGCAACATCCGCCCGCGCGACATCGTGACGAGGAAGGCGCTCGAGAACGCAGCCACCGTCGTTGCCGCGTCTGGCGGCTCGACCAACGCGGCGCTGCATCTTCCCGCGATCGCCCATGAGTGCGGCATCGAATTCGACCTCTTCGACGTGGCCGAGATTTTCAAGCGGACCCCCTACATCGCGGATCTGAAGCCCGGCGGCCGCTACGTCGCCAAGGACCTCTTCGAGGTCGGCGGGATTCCGCTTCTCATGAAGACACTTCTCGACCACGGCTTCCTGCACGGCGATTGCATCACCGTCACGGGTCGAACCATCGCCGAGAATTTGGCGAAGGTCGCGTGGAACGACAAGCAGGATGTCGTGCGTCCCGCCAATGCGCCGATCACGTCCACCGGCGGCGTCATCGGTCTCAAAGGCAATCTCGCACCTGATGGCGCGATCGTGAAGGTCGCCGGCATGGCGCGCGAGCACCTCGTCTTTAGCGGCCCGGCCCGCTGCTTTGACACGGAGGAAGCCTGTTTCGAGGCGGTGCGCACGCGCAAATATAAGGAAGGCGAAGTGCTTGTCATTCGCTACGAGGGGCCACGCGGAGGCCCTGGGATGCGCGAGATGCTCGCCACGACCGCCGCGCTTTACGGTCAGGGCATGGGAGACAAGGTTGCGCTCATCACCGATGGTCGATTCTCGGGGGCGACACGCGGTTTTTGCGTCGGCCATGTGGGGCCGGAGGCAGCCGTCGGCGGCCCGATCGCGCTCCTGCGCGATGGCGACATCATCGAGATCGATGCCATCACGGGCGTGCTCGCGGTGAAGCTTTCCGACAGCGAGCTCGAACGCCGCAAAAAAGACTGGAAACCGCGCCAAAGTGAATTTGGTTCAGGCGCAATTTGGAAATACGCACAGCAGGTGGGCCCTGCGCGGCTTGGCGCGGTAACCCATCCTGGGGCTCAGGGCGAAGCTCGGTGCTATGCGGATATTTGATCGTCCAGCCCTGATCCTTTCGGCCATCGTGGCGAGCGGCGCCGCCGTTGGGCATACGCCGGTTGCGGTCGCGCAGAGCCAGCCTGAACCGGTCACGGTCATAGCGTCCCCGCTGTCGAGCCCGGTGGTCGCCTCGCCCTTGCCGCCTCTGCCCACAGGCCATTCGGCGCCGGACACGACGCTGACCAGCACCAATTCCACGCCTGTCTCTCATCCGCTTTCCGTCGTGCCGGCGCCTCAGCAAACCGTGTTTCCGACGAGCACGGGTGAGAGCGATGTCATCGCCACAACCCCCGCCTATGCGCCCGCGCTCAACCCGCGGCTCGGCGAGCCATTCAAATCGATGCGCGATGCCTTCACCAAGGGCATGAAGGGCTACAATGCCGGTGACAAAGCCGATGCGGTTCGCGCCTTCGCCTACGCGGCCGCGCAAGGCCATGTCATGTCGTGCTGGAAATTGGCCCGCATGTATGCGGAAGGCGATGGCGTGCCGCGCGACGACCTCAAGGCGTTCGAATACTATTCACGCACCGCCGACGCCGACACCGACGAAGGATCGGGTTCGCCGAACGCGCGCTTCATCGCCAACGCCTATGTGGCGCTCGGCACCTATTTCCTCGACGGCATCCCGAACACTTATGTCAAAGCCGATCCCGTCCGCGCACGCGATTTGTTCAAATATGCCGCTTCTCTCTTTGGTGATCCGGACGCGCAATACAACCTCGCCCGCATGTTGGCCGACGGCACGGGTGGGCCGAAAGATATTCGGGACGCCGTGCGCTGGCTCAATCTTGCCGCCGAGAAGAACCACCGCCCCTCGCAAGCGCTTCTCGGGCACATCTTGTTTACCGGCAATGGCGTTCCACGCCAGGCGGCGCAAGGCTTGATGTGGCTTTCGCTCGCACGCCAAGGTGCCGATCCGGCAAAGGATGCCTGGATCACGCAATTGCGCGACCAGGCCTTCGCGGCTGCAAACGAGAATGAGCGTCAGCTTTCGACGCTCTATCTAGATCAGCACGCCAAGCTGCATTGACGGCTGAAGGCCTGCGATTTCAGGGCTTCAGAAGCCTTTCTGCCAAGCCCTGGGGATAGAGCGTCTCACGGCCCGTCAAAAAACGGTCGAGCTCGACCCATTCCACCAGATGAGTGGAACCGTCGTCTTCCTCCATGGTGAATGGCTCATGTGCGGGGACCGCATTTCCAAGAATTGAGATCTCAACGCAAAAATGATTTCGTGGCCGCTTGCCCCGTGATGCGTATACATGCTCTCGAAAATGTGCGGACCGCCATCGACCCGAATTTTACAAGCCAACTCCTCGCGCATTTCGCGCCTCAAGGCATTGCCGGTGAGCTCCAGGAATTTCACGCCGCCGCCCGAGCGGTCGCTACCCTTTGCGGTTGCCCTCATCGTCCAGCGCCTCGACAACGAGCAGGCGCCCATCGCGACGTGCAATTCCGACGGCGACCAACGGATGTGTTGCGCGGGGCGCCATCGCGAGCCATTGCCGCGCTTGTGGACGTCATTCGACATCGGTCCGACCACAAGAAGTGGAGTTCGAGAATTCGGCGAAACTCACCCGATATTCAATTCCGCCACCACCGGCACATGGTCGGAAGGCTTGTCCCAGCTACGTGTTTCTTTGTCGATGCGACAGGTGACGAGCGTGTCGGCCGCCTGGGGTGAAAGCAACAGGTGATCGATACGAATGCCGTTGTTCTTCTGGAAGGCGCCCGCCTGGTAATCCCAAAAGCTGTAACGCTCCGCGGCTTCATCGCAAGCACGTAGCGCGTCCGTGAAGCCGAGCGCCAAAAGGCGTCGGAAGGCAGCGCGCGTCTGCGGCAGGAAGAGCGCATCGGATACCCACGCCGCCGGGTCGCGGGCGTCGATCGGCTCCGGGATGACGTTGTAATCGCCGGCGAGCACGAGCGGCTCCTCGAGGCGCAGCAAGGAAGCCGCACGGCGCCGAAGGCGCTCCATGAAGCCCAGCTTATAGGGGTATTTCTCGGTTTGCGGCGGGTTGCCGTTCGGCAAGTAGATCGAGGCTGCGCGCACGACGCCTTTTGCTGTCGAGAAGACGGCCTCCATGTAGCGCGCATGGCTATCCTCGTCGTCACCTTCGAGCCCCCGGATCACCTCGTCGGGTCGCTGGCGCGACAAGATGGCAACGCCGTTGAACGTCTTCTGGCCGTGCGTCTCCACATGGTAGCCCGCAGCCTCCACCTCGAGCCGGGGAAAGGCGTCGTCAAGGCATTTCAATTCCTGGAGGCAAACGATATCGGGCTGCGCCTGCTTGAGCCAGCGAAGCAGATGAGCGGCCCTCTGGCGAACCGAATTGACGTTCCAGGTCGCGATCAACATGGCTTCACTCCAAATCCAATCGTTTGAAAAGATACGTGCAATCATGACCTGGCGGATAATCTTCGATCTTGCCGAACGAATGATAGCCGTGGCGCTCGTAGAATCGCGGCGCCTGGAAGCTGAAAGACAATAGCCACACGCCGATGCAGCCGCGTTCGCGCGCCTTGTCTTCTGCACCTTTCAAGAGAGCGGTGCCGAGGCCCTGGCCCCGATAAGCGGCGGGCACGATCAGGAGGTCCACGAAGAGCCAATTCCAATAGCTGACGCCCCAAAGCCCCCCGATAATCGCATCTCGCCCGGGTTCCTTGAGCAGAAGCGCAAGCGGCGTGACCGGATCGGGAAATCCGGTGCGCTCGTCATTGAAGGCGTCGAGAAGACGGAAGATCGCCTGGCGATGCTCGGGGAGGACCTTGTCGGGGGCAATGATGTCAGGGGTGATCATGGGCTGATCTCGTTGAGTTCAATCCAGCCTTCAACTGAGGCTTGGCGAATCCGGGCGGCGGCCAAATATCCCGTAGGGACGAAAGATGAAAAGGATCGCAAGGAGCGAATAAACCGCAAGGTCGCGAGAATCGACGCTGAAGAGCGCCGACCAACCCGCCTCGCTGAAGGCGAGGATGACGCCGCCGGCGAAGGCCGCGCCGATCGAGCCGATGCCGCCGAGCACGGCTCCGACGAGCGCCTTGAGGCCAAGCGTGAATCCATAGGCATAGCCCGTCTGGCCGAAATGCACCGTGAGCACATACCCGGAAAGCCCGGCAAGCCCTGCCGCGATGGCGAAGCTTTGCGTGAATACGCGATCGCGATCGACCCCGAGCATCGAGGCGGCGATCTCGTCTTGCGACACGGCGCGCCATTGGCGCCCGAACGCCGACCAGCGTTGATAGCCGAGAAGACACAGAGCTCCGATGAGCCCGATCAGGGCGGAAAGCATTTGCATCGGCGTCACGGTGACGATGAAATTGGGCGCTCTCACGAGGGCGATCGGGGAAGCCAGCAAAGGGGGCGCCCAAACGAGAGAGCGGGGGATCGTCAGGCGCGAATATTCGGCGAGCGCGATCATGAGGCCGACCGTCGCGATCACGACGGCCTGCCCTTTGGCGCGCAGCGCAGGGAGCACGGCGAAGCGACCCGCCGCCACGCCATACGAGGCGCTGACGAGAAGAGCGAGTAAGAAACCCACGGCTAGCGCAAGGGGCGAGCTGGAGACCGCCCCGAGTGCAAGGCCCGTCAAGGTGGCGTAGCCACCTAGCGCTGCCAGATCGCCAAAGCCGAACACCACGCGCCCGACCAGGCCATGGATGAGGGCGTAGGAGGAGGCGAGGAGCCCGTAAATCGCGGCAGAGGGGAGGGCGGCGACAAGCTGCTGCAGTGCCAAGGCGAAAGGTGCAGGAAGGGTGACGAGCGATCCCGCGCCGGACGCGCCTGGATCCGGCGGCGGCTCACCAGGCGCTTCGAGATAAAAACGCCTCAGGAAGAGAAGCTGGGCTTCACCGATCGGGCCTTGCGCGGTGTCCACCCCGATGAGAGTGTCGCGCGAGTTTTCCGCCTCCGTCCCTCCGAAACGGCAGAGCACATGGCGCAATTGCGAGCGCGCTTCGCCTTCCGCCCGGTAGTCGACGCGAATGGAATTTGACACTTCGCCCGGGGCGCTGCGCAAGATGGTGATCTTGGAACCTTCCGGCTCGAGCGCCGCCGCCACGCTGCGGCACTCCCTCGCATGACCTTCGTCGACGAGCGTCGCGCAAGCGTCCACGACAAGAGTGCCGAGAAGGGTCGCGATTATGCAGGCCGTTCGCGCGGGCACGCGAGAGATGTCGAAGAGCACGCGGCGATCGGGAGAGAGGAGCGCCGGCGTCGCCCTTAAATGGGATGGCGCAGGCAATCGTCGCTCATGAACCGTTTCGCAAGAGCTTCGCGACGCGCGGTGCGAAATAGGTGAGCACGCCATCGGCGCCGGCTCGCTTGAAGGCGATGAGACTCTCCACCATCACGCGTTCGCCGTCGAGCCAGCCATTGGCCGCCGCCGCCGTCAGCATCGCGTATTCGCCCGAGACTTGATAGGCGAAGGTTGGCACGCCGAACGCATCCTTCACGCGCCGCACGATGTCGAGATAAGGCATGCCGGGTTTGATCATCACGCTGTCGGCACCTTCCTCGATATCGAGCGCGACTTCCCGCAACGCCTCGTCCGCATTGGCCGGATCCATCTGATATGTCGCCTTGTCGCCGACGAGCGTCTTCGAGGAGCCGAGCGCGTCACGGAAGGGCCCATAAAAAGCGGAGGCGTATTTCGCCGCATAAGCCATGATCTGGACGTGCTGGAACCCATTGGCGTCGAGCGCGCTACGGATCGCGCCGACGCGGCCGTCCATCATGTCGGAAGGCGCAACGATGTCGCAGCCGGCCTGCGCCTGCAAAACCGCGTGGCGGGCAAGCACGCCCACAGTCTCGTCGTTCACGATCTCGCTGCCTCGCAGCAAGCCGTCATGTCCATGGCTCGTATAAGGATCGAGAGCCGCGTCGGTGATTACGCCGATCTCCGGAATGTTCTTCTTGATGGCCGCGATGGCACGACAAACGAGGTTGTCGTCTCGCAAGGCTTCGGAAGCCTCCTCGTCGCGTAAGGCGCGGTCCACATTCGGAAAGAGCGCGATCGCCGGAATGCCGAGCTTCGCCGCCTCCTCGACCTCGCGAAGCAGCTCGTCGATCGACAAGCGCTCGACGCCCGGCATCGAAGCGACGGGTTCGCGCCGCCCCGTGCCCTCGACGATGAAGACGGGCCAGATCAGGTCATTGGCGGTGAGCACGTGCTCGCGAACGAGGCGGCGCGACCATGACGCGCGGCGAGGGCGCCGCAAGCGCGTCGTAAGGTTGAGCGATGTCGAAGAAGCCTCGCCGGACTTATGCCGTTGGCGCTCAGCGGTGGCACCCAACCGCAACTGCATGTTCATTGCGCATTCCTCAAGGAAGCGGTTGAACCTTGAGTAGTCGAGATAGCGCGAGCGCGCAAGGAATCGAGCCGCGATACGAGTGGAAGCGAAAGAGTGCTCATTCCCATTCGTCGAGAAAAAGGGCGCGGCAGGCATCGCCGGCCTTCGCTGCCGGCGCATGGGCCTTGCGAACGAGCAAGGCGTCGGCGCGAGCGAACACGCCCATCATGGATGAATCCTGATGCGCGAACGGTGTAATTTCAGGTGCGGGGCCACCCCACGCAACGCTGGAGCGCAAGTAATCCTGTCGCTCGTCGTTGTTGGGCACGTCCGCCCCGAGGACGCCAGCGCGCGTCGGATCTGATCCCGCATCCGCGTCGCCCAGCAGAGCCCGGATAAGAGGTCGCAGGAAAATCAGCGCGCAAACTATTGAAGAAACCGGATTTCCTGGAAACCCAAGCACCCGCATCCGACCGAGCACCCCCTGCATCAGCGGCTTACCCGGGCGCATAGCGATGCGCCAAAAACCGAGCCTCATGCCTGAGCTCGTCAATGCTTCCTGCACGAGGTCGTGGTCTCCGACAGATGCCCCGCCGAGAGTGACGAGAATATCGACCTCGAGCTCGCGCGCCTTTGCGATCGCGGCCCGCGTATCGGCGAGGTCGTCGCGCGCGATGCCGAGATCGATCGCATCGGCCCCGGCCGAACGCGCCATGGCCGCGACAGCATAGCTGTTGGAGGCGACGATCTGGCCGGGGCGGAGTTCTTCGCCGGGGCGCACCAATTCATCCCCCGTTGCCAGGATGGCGACGCGCGGACGGCACCTCACCGGCAAATGCGAAACGCCGGCTGCGGCGGCAAGCGCAAGGTCGCGCGCGGAAATGCGGTGGCCCTTCGCCATCAGCACCTCACCCGCCGCGAAGTCGAGCCCGGCCGGACGCACGAAACGGCCCACCGAGGCCGTGGCGCTCACCGTGACCTTTCCGTCCCCGCTCGGCTGCGTATTCTCCTGGATCACGATCGCATCGGCTCCGCTCGGCACGGGCGCACCCGTGAAGATGCGCACCGCTTGTCGCGGGCCGACTGTGCCCGCGAAGGGATGGCCCGCCGCGCCCATCCCGATGACGGTGAGCGTCGCGGGTGTGGAGGCGACGTCGGCGGCTCGCACTGCATATCCGTCCATGGCTGAGGCCGGAAAGGGCGGCTGATCCCGCGAGGTGATAAGAGGTTGCGAAATCGTGCGGCGATGGGCTTCGTCGAGCGGCACGCGCTCGGAAGGCATCGCTTGCGTGGCGGTTTCGAGGATTCGCGAAAGCGCTTCCGAAACAGGTAGCAGCGGGTTCTTGGACATCCTCGGTTCTTATCACCGGAATTGCGCATCTGTCGCCTCTGCGCGGTCCGCACGGAAGCCCCGAAGCGCGAGACTTCACATCATCGCGAGATCGTTCAATCGGGTCTTTGCACGGCTAGGCGAAGTGCGGATGGTACTGCAATCTGACCGTTAGCCCTCCAACTTCGTCAGCTAGAGAAAGACAGCATGCGCAACTTAGCCTTGGCCATGAGCGTGGCCGCCTTGATCATGAGCGCCGGCGTCGCGGGCGCGCAGACCCAGCCCAACCCCCTCGATGTCATTCCCGACAAGATGCCTTTTGACGTGCCGTACGGTGCGCCGATCGGGGTCGACCGGGCAAAAGCCGTGATCGCCGCGGCTGCCGACGAGGCCAAGAAGCACGGTTGGAAGTTGAACATCGCCGTCGTCGACTCAGGCGGCAATCTCGTTGCGTTCGAGCGAATGGACGGCGCGCAACTCGCCTCCATTGCGATTTCCGAGCACAAGGCCCGCACCGCCGTCACTTTCCGCCGTGAGACGAAAGCAATCGAATCCGGCATCCAGAGCGGCCTCAATTACCTTACGACCCTCGACGGCGTGATCGGTTCACGTGGCGGCATCCCGC
Source organism: Hyphomicrobiales bacterium (assembly GCA_019247605.1). GTDB lineage: Bacteria > Pseudomonadota > Alphaproteobacteria > Rhizobiales > Beijerinckiaceae > GAS188. The sequence goes on along the minus strand of JAFBAS010000185.1, from coordinate 12,360 downwards.
TTGTGGAGAACGGGATGATCATCGGGGCGATCGGCTGCTCGGGGGGCACGGGCTCGCAAGACGAGGTCGGCGCGAAAGCCGGCGCGGCGCTCGTCAACAAGGGAAGTTGAACCCGGGACTTCACGACGCGCGTCGAGGTCGCTTTCTGGTCGCGGGCGACGACGGCTCGGCGCGCCAATCGCCCGATGCGCCTCCGCGCTTCTCGGAGAGCCGCACAGACTCGATCGTGATGCCGCGATCGACCGCCTTCACCATGTCGTAAATCGTGAGGCAGGCGATCGAGACGGCGGTGAGGGCCTCCATCTCGACGCCCGTCTTGCCGCTCGTCTTGACGCTTGCCGTCACCCGAACGCTCGACATCGCCTCGTCGAGCGTCAGATCGAGCGTCACGCCGGTGATCGCGAGCGGATGGCAAAGCGGGATGAGCTCATGGGTTCGTTTCGCGGCCATGATGCCCGCAATCCGCGCGACGCTCAGCACATCGCCCTTTTTTGCATCCCCCGCGTGGATGAGGGCGAGCGTCTGGGGACGCATGCGAACGCGCCCTTCCGCGACGGCCACGCGCTCGGTCACGGGCTTTGCCGAAACGTCGACCATCCGCGCCGAGCCGTCCTTGGCGATATGGGTGAGCTTGGTCACGCGGTGCTCGTCCTCGGCTCGACAGGAGCCAGGAGCGACCGCGTCGCTCTCGCCACATCTTCTTGGCGCATCAAGCTTTCGCCGACCAGGAAGGCGCGAACGCCGTGTCGGTCGAGGCGCGCGACATCGGCTGCGCTCGCAATTCCGCTCTCGCTCACGAGCAGACGATCGGGCGGGACGCGTGCGGCGAGCCGCTCCGTGACCTCGAGTGACGTCGAAAATGAGCGCAGATCCCGATTATTGATTCCGATGAGAGGCGAGGGGAGGGCGAGCCCGCGCTCGAGCTCCTTTTCGTCATGGACTTCGATCAGCGCAGCCATGCCGTGCGCCGTCGCAGCTTCGCAGATGGCCAGGGCCAAGGCGTCATCGATCGCCGCCATGATGATGAGGATGCAATCGGCACCAAAGGCGCGGGCCTGCGCCACCTGATACGGATCGAACATGAAGTCTTTTCGCAAGACCGGAAGCTCGCAGGCTTCGCGGGCCTGCGTCAGGAATTCCGGCGCTCCTTGAAAGGAGGGCGCATCCGTCAGCACGGAGAGGCACGCGGCCCCGCCTTCGGCATAGGCCCGCGCGAGCGCAGCCGGATCGAAATCGGCGCGGATGAGCCCCTTAGATGGGCTTGCCTTCTTGATCTCGGCAATCAGCGCGGGGTTGCCGGCATCGATCTTCTTGCGCAAAGCGGCAACGAAGTCGCGCACCGGCGGGGCGGCACGAGCCTGCCCCTCCAGAGCCGTGCGCGGCAGGCGCGCCTTCGCGGCCGCGATCTCCTCGCGCTTATAGCCTTCGATGCGCCGCAGGATATCGCTCATGGCGCCCCATTCGATGCCGCGATGAGCTTGCGTAGCGTTTGCAGCACGGTGCCGTCATCGAGAACACGCGCCGCGAGCTTTGCACCTTCCGCAAGCGTCTTCGTCTTGCCGGCGATACAAAGTGCCGCCGCCGCATTCAGCACGCCGATGTCGCGATAGGCGGTCTTCTCTCCGGCGAGGACGCGCATCAAAGCGCCGGCATTCACCATCGCCTCGGCGCCTTTGAGGGCCTCGGGCTCGGAGACAGCGAGCCCCGCCTCCTCGGGCGTGATCTCGAAATCCCGGATCGAACCGTTTTCGAGCGCGGTCACGTGGGTCGGGCCCGTTGTCGTGATCTCGTCGATGCCGTCGGCGCCGCAAACGACCCAGACTCGCTCGGAGCCCAGTGCCTTGAGCGTCTCGGCGACAGGGCGCGTCCAGCTCTTCGCAAACACGCCCACGAGCTGGCGCTTGACGCCGGCTGGGTTCGACATGGGCCCCAAGAGATTGAAGAGCGTGCGCGTGCCCATCTCGGTGCGCACAGGCATGACATGGCGGATCGAGGCATGATGGGTTGGCGCGAACATGAAGGCCACGCCGGCCTCGGCGAGACAGCGTTCCAGGCCATCCTTGTCGATCCCGATCTTGACGCCGAGCGCGCCGAGCACGTCGGCCGCACCCGATTTCGAGGAGGCCGCCCGATTGCCGTGCTTGGCGACCGTCACGCCGCAAGCGGCCACGATCAAGGAAGCAAGCGTCGAGACGTTCCAGGTACCGGCTTGGTCGCCTCCCGTGCCGACCACATCGATCGCATCTTCGGGCGCTTCGACGCGCAGCATGCGCGCCCGCATCGCCTCGACGGCGCCGGTGATCTCCTCGACCGTCTCCCCGCGAACGCGAAGACCCATCAAGAACGCGCCGGCCTGCGCGTGTGTGACCTCGCCCGAAAGCAGAAGATCGAAGGCGCTCTGAGCTTCGAACGCCGAGAGGGGCTGGCCGGTCGCAACCTTCGCGAGGATCGGCTTGAACGCATCCATGGCTCGGTCCTCCGGCGGCCCACAGCTCAAGGCCGCGCCGGCTCTTAGTGGATTTGGCGGTGAGTTCCAAGCCGTGGGCAAGGGCAGGAGGTTCCCGGCTCGGTTCCCCCGCTTGGTCGGCCATGAGCTCCCTCGTTAACCTCAGTCGGCATTTTGCTTGCCACGATGCGATCGTGAACGCATTTTGAACGCATTTGATGGAATATTTGAGGAATCGCCTTCGTGAAATTCGGGCGTTTGCGCGGCGGATTGCCAAGGAGAGAGGCCTGATGTGCTCGAATGAGGTGAAAACATTGCAGCTTTCGCGTCCACAAACTGTTGTGATTGGCTCTTCCCCCTCGGGCGCGTTTTTCGTATGAACGCGGTCATGATCAGGATGAGGTGCGTCGCGCCGGCACGGTCGGGCCGTCCAAATTCGGACAATGATGGATCACGGGGTGGTGGATCGCTCGACCACGGGTCGCGCGCGGCAATCCGGCTGCAATCGCCCTGGCGCTTCCTCGTCGGAGTAGGTGTCTCCCTTCTTCTCGCCAATTGCGCCGCGAAAACAAATGTCGGCGACAACGGCATCGATCCGAAATTGGGAGTGAGAGCGAGTCCGCGTCTTTACTCGGAAGGCGAGGAAATCCCGAAAGGTGGCGGCAAGAGACTGGTGGGCGACCGCTACACCGTCGCGGGGCAAATCTATGTGCCACAGGAAGTGAAACGATATTCGGTCGTCGGACTCGCCTCCTGGTACGGCACCGCCTTCCACGGCCGCCTCACGGCAAATGGCGAGGTCTTCGATCGATATTCGATCAGCGCCGCGCACAAGACGCTGCCGATTCCGAGCTATGCGCGGGTGACGAACATCCGCAATGGCCGTTCGATCGTAGTGCGCATCAATGATCGCGGGCCTTACCACGCAAACCGCGTCATGGATGTCTCGGAGCGTGTGGCCGAGGTCCTCGATTTCAAGAGCATTGGCACGACGCAAATCCGCCTCGATTATCTGCGCCCCGCAAGCCTTGGGGGTTCGGACGACCGCAAGCTTCTCGCGACTTTGAGGACCGACGGGTCGGGTGCGGTGCTCGACGGTCCAGGCTCGGTGCCGGTCGCGCTCGCAAGCGCCGACCTGCCGGAAGCGCGAGCCTCTGGCCCGGGCGCGCCGATTGCGGCAATCGCCTCGGCGGTGAGCGCCGCAGCGTCTCCGCTCACGCAGGGGACGACATCCGTTGCATATAGCGAGCCCGCGCCGCGGCCGACCCTTTTCGGCAGGTCCGGCCCGGCCTCCACCGGCGCAGGCCAAGCCCCCACCATCGATGCCATCGTTGCACAGGCGAGCGACGACGGCGATGAGGCGGCCCCGACAACGACCATCGTGCGCAACGACGCGCTCGCCCGCACCACCGTCGCCTACGCGCCGCTGCCGCCCGAACGGCCTTATGAGCTCGGCACGACAACGCTCATGAAATCGTCCTCGGCTGCGTTTTTGAAACCCGCGGCGGTGGATGACGATGACGATGAGGTGATTGCGCCGCGTCCACCGGCGCGACCAAAGCAACTCGCGACATTGTTTTTCGCGCCCGAGCGTTTGTCGAACTCACAAGGCGTTATCAAGGGCAACCCGTTCGCCGGCCTGAAGCCGCAGACATTCGTGCGACTGCAGGCGCCTTAGCCTGGATCGGACGAGATGGCTTCGCGGCGCCGCCTCCTGTCTTCGGTCCGGGCTTGGGTGACGATTGGAAGAGCGCAGCCGGATTTCGGCGCTACATCTTGAAGCATGGGCGCCATCGTCATTTCCTTGTCTCGAACGACCCTCATTTTTCGGCAACCGATCTTCCTGGCGACCGTGCTTTGCCTTTGCTGGCTCGGCGGACCCGCGCACGGGGTCGAGACAATCCAGACCACGGCCCAACAAGCCGTCCTCATGGATGAACAAAGCGGCACGATCCTCTACGAGAAGAACGCGCGTAGCCTGATGCTGCCCGCAAGCCTCGCCAAGCTCATGACGGCCGAGGTCCTGTTCCACGAAATCAAGGAAGGGCGGTTCTCGCTCGACCAGGAGTTCGTGATCTCTGAGAATGCATGGCGCAAGGGCGGGGCACCGTCGGGCGGTTCGACGATGTTCGCGGTGATTCACAGCCACGTCCGGATCGCCGACCTCATCTCCGGCCTCGTCGTGCTCTCGGGCAATGACGCCGCGATCGCCATTGCGGAGGGGGTCGCAGGCACGGAGCAGGCCTTTGCGGAGTTGATGACGCGGCGGGCGCGGGAGCTTGGGCTCAACGCTTCCGTGTTCAAGAATGCGAGCGGGGCGGATGATCCCGAGCAACACACGACCGCGCTCGAGCTCGCGCTCCTCGCGCGCCACATCATCCAGACCTACCCGGATCTCTACAAATTCTTCGGCCAGAAGGAATTCACCTGGAACAAGCTTCGACAGCTCAACCGCAACCCATTGCTCACCATGGACATTGGCGCCGACGGCCTCAAGACGGGCAATCTCGAGGAATCTGGTTTTGGGCTCGTGGGCTCGGCGGTGCAGAACGGCGAACGTCTGATCGTCGTGATCAATGGGGCACCGACCGGCAAGGACCGAGCCAACGAAGGCCGCAAGCTCCTTGAATTTGGCTTTCGTTCGTTCGAGGGGCAGGATCTCTTCCCCGAGGGGGCGGTCGTCGCGAGCGCGAACGTCTACGGTGGCGAGAAATCGACGGTGGATTTGCGCGCACAAGGGCCGATCCGCGTCGTCACACAGCGTGGCGCGCGTGAAAAGCTGAGCGCAAAGCTGATTTATGACGGCCCCTTGGTGCCACCTGTGTCCGCAGGCACGCGTGTGGGAATCTTGCGCGTCTCGGAAGGGGAGGCGCCCATCCTCGATGTGCCGCTTTTCGCGGCCGAATCCGTCGGCAAGGGCGGCCTCACCCGTCAGGCGGAGGACGCGCTGCTGGAAGCCGGTGGCAACGCCGTGCGACGCCTGCTGAAACGGTGATCGGCGAGATGCCGCAACGCCGAGGCATGTTCATCACCTTCGAGGGGAGCGACGGCTCGGGAAAGTCGACGCAAGCGAGCCGTCTCGCCGCGAAACTTCGCGATCTCGGCCATGAGGTCGTCGAGACACGCGAGCCTGGCGGATCCCCCCGTGCCGAAGCGATCCGTGCTCTTTTGCTCTCGGGTAAAGCCGCACGATATGGTGCGTTCGCCGAGACGATGCTGTTCAATGCGGCGCGAGCCGATCATTTGCGTTCAATGATCCGCCCAGCGCTTGCGCGCGGCGCGATCGTGATCTGCGACCGTTTTGCCGACTCGACGCGCGCCTATCAAGGCGTGCTCGGCAAGGTGAGCGACGAGCTTCTCGAGGCGGCCGAAGAAGCCGTGGTAGCCGACACGGTCCCCGATCTGACGATCATCCTCGATCTTCCGGCGGCGGAAACCCTCGAGCGCCTCGGCACGCGAAGGGTTTCGGGCGGGACGAGAGATAGATTCGAGGAGGAGGCGCTTGCGCATCATGCGGCACTGCGTCAGGCCTTTCTCGACATCGCGGCGCGCTCGCGCGAGCGCTGCGTCGTGATCGATGCCAGGCGCTCGATCGAAGAGGCAGCAAAGCGCATCTTGAACGTCGTCATCACGCGCTTGGGTCCCGACGATCCGCGAGCCGGGGAGCAGCGAGAGAAGAAAGGCGATGGTCGAAACCAGAAACGGCGTTGAGAACATACCGCCTGCGCGGGAGACACACGGCCTCGTCGGTCATGAACGCGCCGAGCGCGAGGTGCTCGAGGCGCTGCGCACGCGCAGATTCGCCCATGCCTGGCTCCTCAGCGGGCCGCAAGGCGTCGGAAAAGCCAGCTTCGCCTATCGTGTCGCACGCTTCGTCCTGGCGGGACGCGATCCCTTCGGGCGCGCCGAGGGCGCCTCCTCGCTCGAGATTCCCGCCAACGACCCGGCGTCGCGGCGCATCGCGGCTTCGGCTCATCCCGACCTTTTTCTCCTCGAGCGCACGATCGGCTCGACCGGCAAGCTCCGCACGGAGATTGCCGTCGAGGACGCGCGCCGCGCCACTTCCTTTCTCCAGTCGACGAGCGGGGAGGGCGGTTGGAAGGTGCTGATCGTCGACGCTGCGGACGAACTCAACCGAAGTGCCGCGAACGCCTTGTTGAAGATCATCGAGGAACCTCCAGGCCGGGCGCTTGCCCTGCTCGTCGCTCATGTACCGGCGCGACTTCCCGCAACCATCCTGTCGCGCTGCCGACGTTTGCGGTTCGATCCTTTGACGCCTGCCGAAATCGTCGAGATCATTACGCATCTTCCGGGAAACGAAGCTTCCGAGAAAACAATCGCAGAGGCGGCTTTACTCGCCGAAGGCTCTGTCCAGCGCACCTTGCTTTTTCTTGAAAGTCGCGCGGTCGAGTTCGCGCGCCTCACTCGAGAGGCGCTCGAAGCACCGCCCAGGGCGCGGGACGCGGCGGCGCTCAAGCTTGCAAGCCGGCTGGTGACGCGCGACGCCGATGCTTCCTTCGGCATCGTTTTCGACACCATCTTCGACTGGTTGCGCGAGCGCGCCACCCGTCAAGCGGCCGATCTCGACCAACGCGCCGAGGACACGGCTCGGCTCTGGGGTGAGATCGAGGCTAGGAAACGTGAAGCCGATACCTACAACCTTGACAAACGCGCTCTCCTCCTCACGTCTCTCAAGGGTGTCGCGGAGCTCGCGCCCTGAGGCGCGAGTGCGCCCTTGAAAGCAGATGCAAGGCGGATGAACCAGGCCAAATTCTACATCACGACCGCGATCTCTTATCCGAACGGGGCACCGCATATCGGTCACGCTTACGAGGCGGTCGCAACCGATGCCATCGCGCGCTTCAAGCGCATCGATGATCAAGATGTCTTCTTCCTGACGGGCGTCGACGAGCACGGCATGAAGATGACGCAGACGGCCGCCAAGGAGGGGCTGACGCCGCGCGAGCTCTGCGATCGCAACACGCCGATTTTCGTGGCCATGTGCGATCGCTTGTCGATCTCACGCGATCGCTTCATTCGCACGACCGAGCCCGCCCATTACAAAGCCTCCCAGGCGCTGTGGCGTCGCATGCAGGGGGCCGGGGACATTTATCTCGGTACTTATGCCGGCTGGTATTCGGTGCGGGACGAAGCCTTCTACGACGAAGGGGAGACGAAGCTCAACGAAAGCGGCGAGCGCTTCGGGCCGCAAGGAACGCCCGTCCAATGGACCGAGGAGCAGACCTATTTCTTCCGCCTCTCCGCTTATCAGGAGCGACTTCTCGAATTCTACGACACGAACCCGAACTTCATCGGTCCGGAAACCCGCCGCAACGAGGTGGTGAGCTTCGTGAAGGGGGGCTTGCAGGATCTGTCGATCTCGCGTTCCACGCTGAGCTGGGGCGTTCCGGTGCCCGATGCGCCAGATCACGTCATGTATGTGTGGGTCGACGCGCTCACGAACTACATCACCGCGCTTGGTTTCCCCGACGAGACCGCGTCCAATTGGCACTACTGGCCCGCCGATTGCCACATCATCGGCAAGGACATTGTGCGATTTCACGCGGTCTATTGGCCGGCCTTTCTCATGTCGGCCGGCATTGGGCTTCCCAAGCGCGTTTTCGGGCATGGATTCCTGTTCAACCGCGGCGAGAAAATGTCGAAGTCGGTCGGCAACGTCATCGATCCGTTTGCCCTCGCGGACGCGTATGGCGTCGACCAGCTGCGCTATTTCTTCCTGCGCGAAGTCGCCTTCGGACAGGACGGCAGCTACAGCCACGAAGCGATCGTGAACCGGATCAACGCCGATCTTGCCAACGATCTCGGCAATCTCGCCCAGCGTTCCTTGTCGATGATCGCGAGGAATTGTGACGGCATGGTCCCGGCCCCTTCGGCGTTTTCCGAGTCTGACGCGGCGCTGCTTGCGCAAGCGGATGGATTGCCGGCGCGCGCACGTGCCGCGATGGACCAGTTCGCGCTCAACGTGGCGCTTGCCGATATCTGGAGCGTGGTCGGCGCCGCCAATCGCTATTTTGCGAGCGAGGAACCTTGGGTGAAGCGCAAATCGGCACCCGAACGCTTCGCTACCATTCTTTACGTCACGCTCGAAACGTTGCGTGCGGTGGGAATCGTCACCCAGCCTTTTATTCCGAGCGCGGCGGCGAAGTTGCTCGACCTTCTCGGCATCGGCGCGGACCGGCGCATGCTGAAAGACATTGGCCCGACAAGACGCATCGAAGCGGGCAGAGAACTTCCAGCGCCGGCCCCGATCTTCCCACGATTTGTCGAGCCCGAGCTCAATTGAACGGCGCCGCGATGCTCGTCGACAGCCATTGCCACCTCGATTTCCCCGATCTCAGGGCCGAGGAGGCCGCTGTCCTGTCGCGAGCGCGTTCGGCTGGGGTCGGCCGCTTTCTCACGATCTCGACGCGTGTGCGCCAGAACGCAGCTCTCCAGGCGATTGCGGCGCGCCATGACGACGTTTTCTTCACTGTCGGCACCCATCCCCATCACGCCGCTGAAGAAGCCGACGTCGCAACCTCCGAGATCGTCGCCCTTTCGGCCCAACCGAAATGCGTGGGCATCGGGGAAGCCGGCCTCGACTACCACTATGACCGAGCGCCCCGCGACGTGCAGGCGCGCGTGTTTCGCACGAACATCGCAGCGGCGCGGGCAACAAGCCTGCCGCTCGTCATCCACGCACGGGAGGCCGATGACGACATGATCCGCATCCTCGAGGAGGAGAGCGGGAAGGGGAGTTTCAAAGCGGTGCTGCATTGCTTCACCTCGACGGAGAGGCTCGCGCGGGTCGGGCTCGATCTTGGGTTTTTCGTCTCGTTTTCCGGAGTCGTGACTTTCAAGAAATCCGATGAGCTGCGCCGCATCGCGAAAATCGTGCCGGCCGATCGCTTGCTCGTCGAGACCGATGCGCCCTATCTCTCTCCGGAACCGTTCCGAGGTAAGCGCAACGAACCCGCCTTCGTGGTCGAGACAGCGAAGGTTCTGGCCGCGACCCGTGCCATGAGCTTGGAGCAGCTTTCGGAGCTCACGACGGCGAATTTCTACCGCCTCTTCGAGAAGGCCGCTTCAATCTCACCCCCGGTTCAACCGCTTGCAACACCGGCCGAGTGACGAGGCAGGTTCCATGTTGCGTGTCACCATTCTCGGCTGCGGTTCCTCCGGGGGCGTGCCGCGGGTCGGCGGCGATTGGGGCAATTGCGATCCGCGCAACCCGAAGAACCGGCGCCGGCGGTGCTCCTTGCTCCTCGAGACAGGAGAAGGCGATCAGGCCGTAACGGTGCTCGTCGACACGTCTCCCGACCTTCGCGAGCAGCTCCTCGATGCCAAGGTGCGAAGGCTAGACGCGATCGTCTTTACGCACCCGCATGCCGACCACACTCACGGGGTCGACGACATTCGCCCGCTGGTGATTGCTGGGCGTGCGCGCATCGACGCGTGGATGGACGAGGCCACAGCGGGTGCGCTGAAACGGCGCTTCGGCTATATCTTCGAAACTCCGACGGGAAGCCAATACCCACCCTTGCTCAACGAACGGCGTCTGGCGAAGGACGGCCCGACGATCATCCCCGGCAAAGCGGGCGGCCAGCTTTCGCTCACGCCTTACCGCCTCCCACATGGAGACATCGAGGCCTTGGGGTTGCGGATCGGCGACTTCGCTTATGCGCCCGACCTGAACGCGATCCCAACCGCCGTCGAACCGATGTTCGAGAACCTCGATGTTCTGCTGATCGATGCGCTCCGCTACCGTCCGCATCCGTCGCATTTCAGCCTCGACGAGACGCTCGCCGCGATCGCCCGCTTCGAGCCGAGGCGCGCCGTGCTGACCAACATGCACACCGATCTCGATTACGAAACGCTCGTCAAAACCCTGCCGACAAATGTCGTGCCGGCCTATGACGGGATGCGGCTCACGGTTTGAGGTTGGCCCTCAAAGCAGCTATTCCACTGCCCGTCGCAGCGCCACCGCAACTCCGCTTGGATTATCCCACGCCATTGAATGTCCCGCGTTTGGTACTATGCCAACGTTCACTCGATTTCGGGGCAGACCTGTCGTATCCGGATCCGGGAGGGATGCTTCTCCAAATAAAACGGTTCTGGATGCGGCAAGACCATAAAGCAATGCACGCCACGTTGGATTGGCGCCCGCCACTAGCGATCGTGCCCCGCGGTGGACGGCATAAGGAGCACTCGTGGCCAATGATGAGGCCCATATAATGTTTCCGTCGGCTTCCGAGGAGCTGACGAGATCATCATGACCATGGAGGACATATTCCTCTTCTGATAGCTGCGCGATCTTGCGGCTAAAGAACCCGCCGCCTGGATCAAGATTAGGGCTCGCTCAACACCAGGGACCGAAGGCGACCACCAATAATGTGGCCGGCCATAACGGCGACTGATCCCCCCATGCTATGCCCGAATAAATCAATTTGATCCGGAGCCAAATAGGCCACCAGCTCCGCTACCGTGCGGGCATGCCCCTCGATTGAGTAGCTAAAGCTGCTCGGGCGACCGCTAAATCCCGATCCCGCCAAATCCAATAAAATCATGCGCCTTCCAGCCAAAGCAGGGTCCGAAGCAATACGCGGATAGTCACAAGATGACGCGCAACCGAGCCCATGAATGAAGATCAGCGGCGTCCATTCCCGGAATGTCGTGATAAAGCAGATGCGCTTGGGCGGATTCGGACCAGAAGGATTTCATTTTGAACTCAGTGTTTTACGAGAAATCTTTCGACTTCTGGTCATACGAAGGGGAAAGTTCCATAATATATCTTATGCGAAATTGCATGGGCCTGGGAAATCATTGGATGAGCCCGTTTGACATACCGCGGTTTGTTTCCTCGGCGGCCTGCGCAAGCCAGCTGACCAGAAGTTGGGTGTTGCGGTCTCCAATGAGGTCCGGGTTCCAACGTGCAATGTGGACCTTGGTCGAGAGCACATGGGGAGCGGTTGCAAGCGCGTGAACAAGACGCCCGTCGCTGATCGCATCGGCGACGAGCAGCGAGCGACCGATCGCGACGCCGGCGCCCTCCACGGCGGCTGTCAGGCAAAGGCCCATATCTCCGAGGACAAGACCGCGTGGCTCGGCGAGCTTGAACCCAAATTTTCGGAACCAAAAGGCCCAACTCCATTCGCCCGCCGGCGTATGACCCTTCTGGATCAACGGGAGGTGAAGCAATGCCGCTGGGTCCGACAGCGGCCTTCCGCGTTCAAGTAACGAAGGGGCGCAGACCGGAAAGACACGCTCGCGAAAAAGCGGCGCTTGCAATGACGTGGCACGGGACTCTGCGAGCGTGGTCCACAAAATCCGCACGTCCAGTGACGCTTCGCCAACAGCCTCGGACTCGATGGGAACGAAATCGATCTCGATTTCCGAGTGGAGCGCGCGAAAGGTTCTCAGCCGGCGAACCAGCCACCATGCGGCCAACGAAGAGCCAGCACCCACGCGCAGCGTCTGTCGGCCCGGTCGACGACGCAGGCTCGGCTCTAGGCCCGCCATCGCATCTAAGAGGGTGGCCAATTCGCCTTGTAGTTTCGCGCCGTCGTCGCTCAGTTCGACCCCAGGATGGAGTCGATTCAAAAGTTGTGCGCCGAGGAACTCTTCGAGACGGCGTACCCGATGGCTGACGGCGCTCTGTGTCAGACCCAGTTCGTCGGCCGCGCGCGTAAACGAGCGGTGGCGAGCGACCGCGTCGAACGCAATTAGCGGGCCGAAGGGTGGCAGGCGTCGGGTCATAGGGCTGGTTCTCCAGGCATGATATAGATTCATGCCCTTTTGAGGAACGATCATTCGCATTTGCCGAAGGTTGCGAGACATGACAGTGGCATGCCAAGCGCGTCTTCGACAAACCAGAGACCCGCGTCTCAGCCCCCATTGCATAGAAGGGCGGATCG
>JAFBAS010000116.1 GCA_019247605.1 Hyphomicrobiales bacterium | reverse complement strand
CGAATCGGGTGGCATCGATATCGGTCTCGTCACCGCCATCGTCGGAATCACTCGCATCGAGATTGTGTTCACAGGCGCTGCCGGACATGCAGGCGCAACGCCGATGCACCGCCGGCACGACGCGCTCGTCGCCGCGGCTCGCTTGATCGATCGGGTGCGCGTCATGGGCGATGAATATGCGCGAGCCGATCGTGGCTATTTCGTCGCCACGACCGGCATCGTCGAGGCAAAGCCCAACGCGTCGAACGTCATTCCCGGTTCGGCGCGCCTCGTCATCGACGCGCGCGGCGAGTTGCGTGAGACGCTTCTCGAATTTCGCGAGCGCCTCGAGAACGAAAGTCTCTCCATCGCCAGATCGGCGAGCGTCGAGCGAACACGTTTCGAAATCGTCTCAGATACGCTGCCCAGCGTTTGCGACGAGAAGCTCCGCCGCTTGCTCAAGGGCGCTGCTGACGAGATCGGCCTTTCTTCGACCGATATCGCGAGCGGCGCCGGACACGACAGCGCTTTCCTTTCCCTCATCGCGCCGGCCGCGATGGTGTTCATCCCCTGCAAGGAAGGCGCGAGCCACTGTCCGGAGGAATGGTCCGAGCCGCAGGAGATCGCGGCGGGAACCGCGGTCATTTTAGGGGCGCTTCTCGCCTTCGATCGCGCCTGAGGCCGAGCGTTCGTCCCAAGTGGTCTTGGGACGCGGTCGCACTGCGGAGGATCGGCACGCATGCCGGCAGCCATTGTCCAGCCGAGGTTAGTTCATCCGCCGCCGGGACGGCGCAACTCGGCCTCGTCGATCGGACGTGAAGCGACGCCGAAGCGGGTACGGTAGACCTGCATGTTCTCGATGATCCGCTGTACGTAATCGCGCGTCTCGGTGATCGGGATGAGCTCGATCCAATCCACGGGATCGACCTCGCGCCGGCGTGGATCGCCATGCGCCGCGATCCATTCCTTCACTCTCTTCCCGCCCGCGTTATAGGCCGCGAAAGTGAGCACATACGAACCGCCCTCCTCCGCGAACAGCTCGCCGAGATGCGCCGCACCGATGCGCGCATTGAGCGCCGCGTCGGAGTTGAGCTTGGCCATGTCGAGCGCGATGCCCGCATGAAGCGCGGCACGTTTTGCGGTGTCGGGCATGAGCTGCATCAGGCCCTTCGCGCCCGCGGTCGAGGTCGCGGTGGGGGCAAAGGCGCTCTCCTGTCTGGCGATCGCGTAGACGATCGTCTTGTCGGCCGAGTTCGCGACCGGCTGATAATAGGGCACGCCGAAAGTAGGGAAGGCGAAATCATCGAGGGGAATGCCGCGTTGCGTGGCGAGCTTACCGAGAATTAGCGCCGCGCGGGCATCACGTCCCGTCTCCACCACCCTGCCGAGCGCCGCCATCTGGGCCTCATCGGTGAAATAGCGCGCAGCATCGGTGATGATCGGCAAGGCGAAATCGCTTTCGCCGAGCGCGTAGAAGAACTCCGCGACGCGAATCGATATGTCCCGCCCATCCCCGGTCGCGACACTATGCGCCTGCCGCAAGGGGAGATCGGAAAGCCCGAGCTTGCTTCTGGCGAGCTGACCATAATAGGTCGTCACGTGCTGAGCGGCCTGCGTGTAAGCTGCGGTCGCCGCGGCCTCATCGCCTAGAACTTGCGCCGTTCGCCCGAGCCAATAGGCCGCACGGGAGACCGAAGCCGGCAAGGCCGCGATCGACGCTGCGGTGGCAAAGTGGGGCGCCGCCAGCGATGGGTCCTGAAGGAAGCGCAAGGCGATCCAGCCGGCGTGAAATTCCGCTTCGATGCGTTTCTCGGCGCTTTGCGCGCTGTGCTCGGCGCAAATCTGATAGGCAGTGAGCGGGTCACCTGCGTCAAGGAGCTTGCGCGCGATAAGGCGTCGCTCGATCCACCAGGCATCGCCATTCACAATGACGGCCGGATCGCGCGGGGCGGAGAGCATGAGCTTCACCGCTTCGGCGAGCTTCTCTGGCTTGTTCGCACGTCGCAGCACCTCTATGCGCGCGAAGATGTAGGAGGGATCCGTCTTGAGCTTCTCCGGTACGGCGGCGAGCAGCGCGTCGGCGTTATGGGCCTCGTCAAGAACGGCGAATTGAGCTTTGGCGAGTGCGGTCTCATCGTCTCCGGCGAGTTTTGCCGCGCGCATCAAGCGCCCGGATTCCTCTCTGTAAAATGAAAGATCGGCGCGGAATTTGTGATCGGCCGGTGTGAGGAATTTCCCGAACTCCTCGAGAAGCTTCGATTCCACGCTCTGGTTGAGGTCGTCCTCGCGCCAAACTCGGCGTACGAGCGCTTCGGCGTCGTCGAGCCTACCTTGTTCTCGCTCGAGCCTCGCGAGCGCAAGCTTGCCTGGCGCGCTCTCGGGCTGAGTCTTGCTGAAGTAGGAGGCAAGGAGAGCAAACCCCTGCTTGTCGGCAAAGAGCGCCTCCTCGCTGCGCCGGCGCAACCACGCGGAGGCCGGCCAATCCGAATGCTCCTTCAGGAAAGTGGTAAGACGCCCAAAGCCCGTGCCGTGCGGGTCCAAGCGGATCGCGGCCCAATCGAGCGCGACGCGCGCGACCTCGGTCTTGGCAGTCGAGGCGAAAGCGTCTCCAAGCGCCATGTCGCCCTTGCGATATGCGGCAAGCGCAAGCTTCGCCGCATCAGCATCGGGGGGCGCAATGAACGCGGGCAACGGAGCCAAGGCTGGATTGGAATCACCCGGCATGACGCGTGCGGGTTCGAGCCCTTTCGGCAGCAATTGCGGCGAGGCTTCCGCTGACCCGCCATTCTCGCTTGGATGAGACGGAACCACGAATTGCGGTAAACTGGGGTTCGGCTTCGCTTCTTGCTCGCCATAAGGAAGCGCAAGCGCGAGCCGGGCTTGCGCAGAGGCGCGAACGGCCTGCGCATGCCGATTGCCGCCGCCCATAAGATCGTCGATCGCGGCCGAAGGCGAACCCGATGAAGGAGGTGATGCGAGCGAGGATGGCGAGGCGTCGATGACCGGCACGCCTGGGCTTTGATCAACTGGGCTCGGGCCCGATTCAACGTTGAGCGCTGTCTCTGAATTCGGTCGTAGGTCACGTGCCGTCGCTGGCTCTTGCCTTGCGCTCTCTGTCGCGAGAGCGGCATCTCGTGCGTGGTCTGGATTCCGCAGCGCCAGCGCATCGCCTTGCGCTTCAGGTGAAGCGGTCGCTTTTCCCGGTCCAGAGAAATGGGTGGGTCCAGAGACTTGGCTCGGCTCGAAAACTTGGCTCGACGCGAAGGCCTGGCTCGACTCGGAGGCCTGGCTCGACTCCGAGGCGTGGCTCGGCTCGAAGGCCGGGCTCGGCTCGGCGAGGAGCGGACGTGGGGATGCAAACTCAACTTGGCTCGGCTCGGCGCTCGAGACTTGGGCAGCATCTTGCGGAGCGGCGTCGGGCTTGCCGGGGCGGACCGGCGGTGCGAGCGCTGTCCTTGCCCCGTCGGGTTCGAACTTTTCCCAGCCGATCAGCTCCTCGGGCGCCGAAGGCGCGGTACGATCCATACCCGCAAGGCTCGCCAGGATCGTCGCGGCTGCGCGATCGGCTTGCGAGACGTGATCATCCTCACCTTGGCCGGCCGGAAGCGGCCTCAAGGCGACGATGAGCAGGAGGGCAAGCCCAGGCGCGGCAAAACGAGCATAGGGAAAAAGCGGGATCAAAACCGGGAAACCCCTCCATGAGAGTAGGCGACAGAAAATGCGAAGGGCGTTCGCCGCCGACTCAAGTTTCACGCGCTTTTCCTTCATATACCCGAGATTCGGGTATCATGCTCTTAAAATCTGTGTGTTTAGCCCCACAACCTTTGAAAGGGCAGACGTTCGCCAAGGTGAAATCGAGGCCTAAGCTTCAACCAAAGCTTGCAAATGCGGCACCCTCAGGGCCGTCATGAGGAGACGAGCATCTTAGTTCTTGCTCGCGGCCTTCATGAGAGACGATCGTCTCGATGCTTTGTTGGGCAACGCCAAGCGGGGCTCGGGCGATGTTCGCACATCGCTTGGAGATCAGCCGCTCACGAGCATCTCTGCGAGCAGAACCAGATTGAGCGCGACGATCACCACGGTGGCGAGAGTACCAGCGATCTGCGTCATTCGTCGATTGACGAGCTCTCCCATGAGCGAGCGCCGGCTGGTGAAGATCATCAGGGCGACGAGCGGGAGCGGCAAGGCGAAGCTCAGCACCACCTGACTGACGATGAGTACCCGCGTCGCGTCAAGACCGGCGATGATCGCGATTACGGCCGGAAGCATGGTGACAAGCCTGCGCAACCAAAGCGGCAGGCGCCAGCCGACGAAGCCTTGCATGATCACCTGCCCGGCCATCGTGCCGACCACCGAGCTCGAAATGCCCGAGGCAAAAAGCGAGATGAGAAAAACACCGGCGGCTGCACGACCCAAGAGCGGTGTCAATGTCGCGTAGGCCGTCTCGATGCTGGCCACCTCCTCATGAACGCCATCGTGGAACACGCTTGCCGCCATCACCATCATGGCGATGTTGACGAGACCCGCGAGGGTGAGCGCGATCACCACCTCGCGGTTGGACCAAGTCATGATGGCGCGCTTCTCATGCGGCGAGCGGGCCAAGACGCGGCCCTGCGTGAGATAGGAGTGCAGATAGATCGCGTGCGGCATGACGGTGGCGCCGACGATCCCGACCGCGACGAACAAGCTGTCGCTTCCACCGATCCAGGGAACGACAAGTCCTTGGCCGATCTCTCCCCAAGCAGGATGCGCCATTGCGAGCTCGATGAGATAACTGAGCGCCATCACGCCGACGAGCGCGCCGATGACAATCTCGATCGGGCGAAAGCCACGGCGCTCGAGCAGCAAGATGGCATAGGTGAGCACAGCGGTGACGACGACGCCCACGCCGAGTGGCACGCCAAAGAGAAGGTTGAAACCGATTGTGGCCCCGAGGAACTCGGCAAGGTCGGTCGCCATGGCGGCAACCTCGCTTATGATCCAATAAAAAATGACGAGCGAATGCGGAAAATGCTCGCGGCAAAGCTCCGCGAGATTTCGACCGGTCACGATGCCGAGCTTTGCCGAAAGCCCTTGGAACAGCATCGCGACGACGTTGGCGAAAAGTACGACCCACAGCAACCGGTAGCCGAAGCTCGCACCGCCTTGAATGTTCGTGGCGAAATTTCCCGGATCCATATACGCCACGGAGGCGATGACAGCCGGGCCGAGAAACGGCAGCAATGCAAGTGGACCCCGTCGGCGCCCGGCGATAACCGCATCGGCGGCGCGCCTTGCTTGCGCGCTCGAGCCTCTCAGTGAAACCGGCTCCGCGACTTCCGCCATACTTCCCTTCCGTGGGGGCGAATGATCGTTCTCTACTTAAATAGCGCAGACGAAATAATATAGCAAGAGCTATATTTCGGCATGTGCCTTGCGGACACCATCGCCGGCAGTTGGTTGACGACGCAGGTTGCCCCTTGTCGAGATGGGCTTGTCTTTGGAAATTATTCCTTGCACATCCTCGGCTCGCTCGATCGACCCGACTTTCTCGAAGCTGGAAGGCATCGATCGTCACGCGCCAGACCGAAAGGAACCGAATGTCCAATATCCAGCGGGAGGATTTGTTCCGCGCGGCCGCCGAGGCGCAAGGCAAGGGCGACTTGATTGCGGCGGGCCAGCTCTATTCTCGCTTCGTCGGCCTCAATCCCGCGGTTCCGGATGCCTGGGAGCAGTTGGGCGCCATCCTCGCTGAGCTTGGAAATTTTGTGGAGGCCGAGAACGCGCTGCGCGGCATTTTGCAGTTCATGCCGAACTACTCGGGGCTTCATCGGGTCCATGCCCATTTGTGCTGGATCTACTCCCTGCAAGGGCGCAAGGAAGCGATCGAAGAAGGGCGGGAGGCGGTTCGGCTCGAACCGCGCTTCGAGGGTGGCTGGCTCAACCTTGCAAACGCGCTTTCCCTAGGCGGGGAGCCCGAGGAAGCGATCGCCGCTTTCAAAAAGGCGGAGGCGCTGGGCAGCGTGCGTCACTATGGCGGCCTTTACAGTGCCAAACGCGGCATCTGCGATTGGACCGGCATGGAGGCTCTCGAGCGCGTCCTTTTCGATTCCGCGCGAAAGCCGCAAGCCTATGAGAGCGACCTTTGCGTCATGGCCACCACACCTCGGGTACAGCGATCGTTCGCCGAGGCGTGCGCGGCAAAATACCCGCCCCGCTATCTTAACCCGCCGGGCGCCGAGCGTCGTGTGGCGGGCCGCAAAATCAGGCTCGGCTATGTCGGTGGAGAATTCCATGACACCGCCATCATGTCACTTCTTGCTTCGACCATCGAGCACCACGATCGTGATCGCTTCGAGGTGCATGCCTTCTCGTTCGGCCCTGATATCGAAGGGCCGATGCGGGCAAGGCTCAGGGCTGCATTCGATCGATTTCATGATCTCGGCGCCGCCCCGAATGAAGAGATCGCGCGCCAGATCCGAGCGCTCGACATCGACATCTTGCTCGATCTCAACGGTTATCTGAAAGGTAATCGGGTCGGCATCGTCGCGCGGCGTCCGGCGCCGATCCAGATCAGCTATCTGGGCTGGCCAGCCACCATGGGCGCCCCTTTCATCGATGCGATGATCGCGGACAAGATCGTGGCACCAGACGCTCGCTCATTCAGCGAAAAACTCATTCATCTCGACTGTTACATGCCGACGGATGACCGCAAGCACGAGCCGGTTCCGCGCAGTCGCGCCGAGTTCGGCCTGCCGGAGGATGTCGTCGTGCTCGCGTCGATGAACAACACATGGAAGCTCGATGCGCAAATGATGACGCTCTGGTGCGAAATTTTGCGCGAGCTGCCGCAGGCCGTGCTTTGGCAAGCCGCAAGAACCGCGCCCGCCGAGCGCAACCTCAGGTCCTTCGCCCAAGAGCAAGGCGTCGCGGAGCGCTTCATCATCGCGCCGCCGGTCGCATACGACGATCATCTCGATCGCTCGAGCCTCGCGGATTTGGCGCTCGACACGTACCCCTATGGCGGCCACACCACGAGCTGCGACATGCTTTGGGCCGGCGTGCCCGTCGTCACGCGAAGGGGCGAAACCTTCGCCTCGCGCGTTGCCGCGAGCCTGCTCGATGCGGTCGGCCTGCCAGAACTGACGACGTCCAGCGTTGCGGAATACAAGGCGCTCGTCCTCGCATTGGGCTGCGACAAAGCACGCATCCAAGCGATGAAGGGCAAGCTCGCGGCGGCGCGGCGCAACTCGAAACTCTTCGACAACGAGCGTTACACCAAAGAACTCGAGGGCAAGCTGATCGAGCTCGTCTCCTGAAGCAGCGCATCCTTGCGTTTGAGAGTATCGGCAGCTCTTGCGGAAAGTGGACCGTTCCGGCAGGCCTCAACCCTTTTCGCGGATCAGCCGCCCCTGCTCGCGTTTCCAGTCGCGAGCGCGCTCGCTTTCGCGTTTGTCGTGAAGCTTCTTGCCTCGCGCGAGCGCCACCTCGACCTTGGCCCGCCCACGCTCGTTGAAGTAAACCTTGAGCGGCACGACGGTCATTCCTTCGCGCTGAACCGCCCCCAGAAGTTTGTTCACCTCGCGTTTGTGCAGGAGCAATTTGCGGGGGCGGCGCGTTTCGTGATTGAAGCGATTGGCCTCGAGATATTCGGGAATGTAGGCGTTGAAGAGATAAATCTCTCCGCCCATTTCGCCCGCATAACTGTCCCCGATCGTCGCCTTGCCGCCGCGCAGCGATTTCACCTCGGTACCGGTGAGGGCAATACCCGCCTCGAACACCTGCCCGATCTCGTAATTGAAACGCGCCTTGCGGTTGTCGGCTGCGATCCGATAGCGGTTCTCGTTGCGCGCCGCCATCGTCAGCCGTTCAGGATGCCGGCATGCACCATTGCGGCTTTGATCGCGGCCCCCGTCTCGGAACTCACCGGCAGAAGCGGGAGGCGCAGCTTCTCTTCGCACCGGCCGAGCAGCGAAAGGCCATGCTTGGCGCCGCTCACGCCGGGTTCAAGGAAGATCGCGGCGTGCAGCGGCGTGAGTCGGTCCTGCACTCGCAACGCCTCGGCGTAATCGCCGTTTGCGCATGCCTCGTGCATCGCGGCGCACGGAGCCGGCGCCACATTCGCCACGACCGAGACGCAGCCATGGCCCCCTGCCGCGAGCGAAGCTAGCGCCATCATGTCCTCGCCGGAAAGCTGGACGAAGTCTGGGCCCATCGCCTGGCGCTGCAACGAGACGCGCGCCAGATTGGCGGTCGAATCCTTCACACCTACGATGTTCTTGAGCTCGTAAAGCCGCTTCATCGTGTCCACCGACATATCGACCACCGAGCGCGGCGGGATGTTGTAGATGATGATCGGTATGCCGATCGCATCATTCACCGCCTTGAAATGCTGGTAGAGCCCCTCTTGCGTCGGCTTGTTGTAATAAGGTGTCACGACGAGCACCGCGTCGGCTCCTGCCCTCTCGGCATGACGGGCGAGCTCCACCGCTTCAGCGGTGTTGTTCGAGCCGGCCCCCGCGACGACGGGCACGCGGCCCTTCGCCTCGTCGACGCACAGCTCGACGACCCGGCAGTGCTCTTCATGCGAAAGCGTCGGGCTCTCGCCCGTGGTACCGACCGGAACGAGGCCGGTGGTGCCGCTCTTGATCTGCCAATCGACATGGGCGCGAAAAGCATCCTCGTCGATCCCGCCATTCTTGAAGGGCGTGATCAGGGCGGTAATCGATCCCTTCAGCGAGAGCTTGGAGCGCATGTTGGGTGACTTTCCTGCTGGATCGAGAGCGAGAGACGGTTCGGGCGTCCGCAACACCCACGCACCTCACTTAAAACCGACATCGGGCTTTGTGCGAGGCTCGGCCGCGCGGCCCGGAACAGCGCGGCAGCATCGCGCCCGGCCCATTCTTTACAGCGACGCGGGCGCAAGGCAAAGGGGTCAGGTTCAAAGGGAGTGAGCCGAACATGATCCATGTCCTTGCCATCATCACCGCCAAACCCGGCAAACGCGACGCGGTGATGCAACAATTTCGCGCCAACATGCCGGCGGTGCACGCGGAGGATGGATGCATCGAATATGGGCCCGCCGTCGATGCCGAAGGAATGGGCCCGATCCAGACCGCTTTCGGGCCGGACACATTCGTCGTGATCGAAAAATGGGCGAGTCCGGACGCGCTCAAGGCCCATGCGAAGGCGCCACACATGGCAGCCTATGCAGCCAGAACAAAGGACATGATCGCGAGCCGCGTCATCCACGTCCTCTCGCCAGCTTGATCGCGAACATGTCGCAAAGAGCACTTTGAGATGCAAGAGAGTGGGCAGCGCGCGGGCTTTCAGTCGGTGTTCGTGAGCGCCTCGGATGGGCTGCGCCTCCATGCGCGCGACTACGGCGAACGGTTTTGGGAGACCACGCCAGTCATCTGCCTGCCGGGGCTTGCGCGCACAGGCGCTGATTTTCACGAGCTTGCGGTTCGTCTCTCGACGGATGCGCGCGGGCCTCGACGCGTCGTCGCCTGCGATATGCGCGGCCGGGGCCGGTCCGAATACGACGAAAAACCCGCCCGTTACGACGTCGCCATCGAGGCCCAGGACGTCCTGTCGGTCATGGCGGCGACGGGGATCGTCAAGGCGGTTTTCGTGGGGGCCTCGCGCGGCGGCTTGCAGACCATGGTGCTCGCGGCCATGCGCCCGACCGTCATTGCCGGTGGCGTGCTCGTCGACATCGGTCCTGTCATCGAAGGCAAGGGGCTCGCCCGCATCAAGGGCTATGTCGGCAAGCTGCCCAGCGTCTCCAACATCACCGAAGCCACCGCCCTGCTGAAACGACTCGGCGCCGCGCAATTTCCGGCATGGAGCGATGCGCAGTGGCGGCGCATGGCCGAGCGCAGTTTCCGTCAAGCGCCCACAGGACTTTTGTCCGATTATGACCCCGCGCTCGCACATACGCTGAGCGCGATCGATCTCGAAGCTCCCCTGCCGACGCTTTGGCCGTTTTTCGAGGCCTTGTCACATGCGCCGCTTCTCGTGATCCGAGGTGGAAACTCCGACATCCTCTCAGCCGGGACGCTCGCGGAGATGGCCCGCAGGCACCCTCGCTGTGAAACTATCATGGCCGAGGGCGAGGGACACGTCCCAGATGTCGGAGCGCCGTTGCTCGCCTCGCGAATTGCCGGCTTCATCGAAAAGCTGGATGCGAGACCCACAGCGTCGGTCCGGGCCCGTTGACTCCACATGACAAAGGCTGAGCGCCCCTCGGAGCCCCTGATCGGCGGCTTCGAATCCGCCTGCGGTTCTTGGCGCTGAATGAAAAAGCCCCGGCACGAGGCCGGGGCTTTTCCTTGATTGGTGGAGAAGATCAGAAAGCGCGGGAGATCTTCAAGCGGCTGAGCCACTGCGAGTCTTCCTTCGCAATGAACGGATATCCACGATTCGCATCGAAGTGATCATGCTTGTCAGAGTTCCTGACGTAGATCACCTCGACGCCGATATCGAGATTCTTCACCGGCGACCAAGTCAGGTTCGAGCCAACCTGCCATTGAGCCCCGTCCATGTAGAAAGGCGAGAACGGGTTAAAGTTCGCACCGGAGGCCGTGGTAACCGTTCCGATGCAAGTCGGGCAACCGGCGCCCAAGGCGAAGCCAGCTGCGCTACGAACCCCATTGCCGAAGTTCTCACGCCAGTAGCTGCCGAAAACGGCCTGACGGATGGTCGGCGTCCAGTAGTGCAAGAAATCCGCCAACACCGACCAGGAAGTCGTCAGATGGAGGTGCCCATCTGGAAGGATGACGCCGTCATAGCCTTCGAGCGTGCTCGCTCCGTAGTTGAAAGCACCACCCGAGCCTTGGCCCGGATAGCCGCTGTTCGTGCAGGTGCTGCATCCCCTCGCGTAGGCAGCCTGCACCCAGAAGTCGTCACCGGGCGCGAAATAAGGCACGTTGACCTTCACACCGCCCTGCACGGCCCAACCATTCTGGTTTTTTCCTAAGAAGCCGCCGGCGACACTGCCCGCACCGGAGCCTCCCGCCCCCACGACCGTACTGTTGACGAACGAGCCTTGCATGTCCACACGGTGCCAGATTCCGGACAATTGAGCCGAGCCCCAACCTTGATCGACCCGCAAGGCGCCAACGACGTCAGGCGCATTCTGTCGCTGCCCCGTCTGGTAGGAGCCGAAGGCGCCGGGGAATGCCACCGTAGAAGCGAAGATCGGGTTGATCGCGGCCGGGAAGGTGATCGCGTAGTTGTTGAAAGCAGCGCCGGTGAACACGCTCGGGAAGATGTTGCCCGCCGCGACAGTGCCGGTGCTCGCAACGACGTTGCGACGTTCGATGCCGTCTTCAATCGCCAACGTCGCCGAGAAGCCGTTCCCGAAGGTATAGGTGTAAGCGACGCCTTCGCTGGTGACGTCCGAACCGCCCATGCCATGATAGTTGTCGTTATCGGCATAGAAGTCGAAGAACGACTGGAAGCGACCTGCCGTCAACCCGCCCCACTGGATGAAGGCCTTGTCGACGTTGACGCTCGATTCGAGCTGGATGCCGCCCGTCGCCGAGTAGGAGTTCACGCCGCCATAGCTCGGGAACCCGCCATTCGGATTGACGCCGCCGCCGTAACCCACGCCGAAGCCCTGGCGCATCGAGGTGCCCGAACCATACCAGGCGCCGGTCCGGCGACGGATGTCGATCTGGACGAAGGTCCGCAGGAGGCCCCAATCGGTCGCGGTGCGCGCATCGAGGTTCACGCGACCCAGCGCGTTCGTGCCATAACTAGGATCGGCGTGAGCGCGCGGCTCATCCCATTCCAGATCGAGCTCGGCCTTGCCGCCGATCTTGAGACAGGTATCGGTGCCAGGGATGTAGAAAAAGCCCGGACCATAAACGCTACAGATCCGGACGTAGTCGACAGGAGCCGCCTTCCGGGTAGGAAGATCAGCAGCCTGTGCCCCGGTAACCGCGATAAAACCGGCGGCCGACCCGAGGAGAAGGCTCTTACCGAGCTTCATTGAGACCTCCAAATTTAGACCCATTACGATCGGGGTGTCGCCGTCGCCGAAGCTTGGCATCCCACCTATGCTCCGCTATCAACTCAAGCAAAAGTCGATAACGGAAGCGGCAGGAATCTCCCGCCACATCGTCACCATACTCGTGGCGATTGCATGATCAACCTTCAGGCGACACATTTTCCGCTCTTCTGAGCCCTTTTCGCGGGGATGTTGCAGGATTGTCACGCTGCGGCCCAGCTTAATCAAATGTAAATCCATATTTCTGAGTGAAAACCGTTAAATTCCTGAGTGTTTCATTTAAATGCATAACGTAGTCGCGTCGATCAAATGTGGCGCAAAAGGAATTTGATTCGATGATTCGGTGGACTTGCCGATCGCACATTCCGGATCGGGAGTGATTTCTCCGTCCTACAAACCAGGCAACGCAAAGCCTTACGGCAAATTAGCCAGAGAAGTGAACCTCTCGCAACGCACTGATCCGGAAACTGCAGACGACGCGGAACGCTAAGTCACCCCCAACGTTGCTTGACTCATCCAAATGGCAGGGCGGGGGAGTATCTCATGAACCTCAAACATGCATTGGCCGGGTTACTTCTCGCCGGCTTCGTCACGCCTGTTCTGGCGGACTACTGGGTCGTTCAGGATCCGACCACGAAGAAATGCACGGTGACAAAGGAAAAGCCGCCCGAGACCACAACTGCCACCGTTGTTATAAATAAGGGTGAAGCGCTCCAGACGGAGGAAGAAGCGAACGATTACATCAAAAGGACCACCGACTGTAATCGGAATTAAGGTCTCCATGTTCCCTTGAAACGCGACCTTCCCCATGCTGGTTGATTAGTTGTCCAAGCGAATCGTGGAGGCGAGCTCATGCCGGGCCGTCATGCTGTCAGCACGCAGAGCGACTTGGCAACTGCTCTTTGCGAGAACGGTCGCTCGAGCGACGGACGGCGGGGAAGATGCTCGCGACAGTCCTCCTTTTGGCACTCTAGCCGTCCACGAGATTCGTGCTTAGCTGTCCTGCTATTCCTATTTCCAACGCAGTTTGATTGGTAGAACTGTAGCCCGTAGACAATCCGATTTCTTGGGGCAGTGATAAGAACGTGTTTAAGGATCTTGCTCTCGTCGTCGATGCGGGGACCCAGGAAGCGGGCACTTACGCTGTATCCCTCGCGAAGTTCATTGACGCACATTTGACGATGATACCTATCGAACTGTCGCCCGATGCTTATGCTTCTCAAGAGGTGAGCTTCGCGAAGTGGGAAGAGCGTGAGAACCTGATCGCGAAGATTGCTGAAAATTTTCAAGTAGAGGGCCTCGCGCAGGGGCTGCCAATCAATATTCTTCTGCTCGACGAACGGATTAACAATCGCATTCAAGCGCTGAGCGGCATTTTGCGCGTGTTTGATCTGATCATTCTTGAGCAAATCAGCAACGAACGGAATCCCGCCCGGCGGCGGATCGTGATGGCGAGCGTATTTCGGACGGGACGTCCCGTCCTAGTGGTGCCTTGTATCCAGGCAAAAACTGCATTCATTGAAACCACTCTCATCGCCTGGGATGGCAGCATGCCAGCGGCGCGGGCGCTCGGTGATGCTCTTCCGCTCCTTTCCAGATCCGCTAAGGTTGAGATTGTGCAGATCGAAACACGGTCGCACGGCGAGTGCGACGGAACGATGGTCCAAAGCCATCTGGCGCGGCATGGGATTCACGCGGAGCTCAGGCGGATGCCGAAAAGCAACGACGTGGGAAAAACAATTCTGATGTATGCGGCCGACATCGACGCCGATCTCTTGATAATGGGCGCGTATGGTCATTCACGCATGAGCGAAGAGATGTTTGGAGGAACGACGCGCACGATCATGGAATACATGACACTCGCCACTTTCATGTCGCACTAGGGTCGGTACTCGATAGGGATTCCCGTGTGAACGGAGTTGTGATTCAAAGCTTCCGAATCGAGGGAGGCCTTAATGAGGAAGCAGCTCTGTTGGCTGAGCGAGGAAGAGTAGCGTCGGGTCGCACGGCCGACGCGGTGCCATGATCGGCGGGTGATCAGCGGTATCTTCCACTTGCTGCGTTGCGCGCCGGCGCGATTGTCCGCCGGAATACGGCCGCTACACGGCGATCCGGGCAGCAACGACAGCTTGCGACCGTCAGGCATTGGGCCTGCTTCGTTTCTACTAAAATAATTCCGGTGGAACCAGCGTTTGGGTTGCTCGCGTATACCTCAGCGCCTCATGTTTACGAGGGTGGATGTCAATGACCAAGCACGCTATGTTGGTTCGCGCAGCTCATGAGCTTGGCAAGGCTGCAAAAGCCGTGCAACGAGCCGAGCAATACCTTTCCGAGGCTGCTATCGTTCTGCCGAACCATTGCTCCGCAAAACAGCTCTTCCTGGAGCTGAAAGAACTGCGCCACCTCACCATGCACGAAGCCATGCGCTGGGAGATTTCAGCGAGAGTGCCTTCTGGTGGGGGGAGCCATTGAGAAACCAATCTACGGCTCGTGGAACAGCAACCAACCTGGAAGGCAAGGAGTTGCTACCGCGCGAACACACGCCCCGGCGGGACACGGTGAGAGCAGCAGGTTGCGCGGCGGCGATCATGATCGGCGAGGGACTCGTTTATTCTTACTCTATTTAATTGCCCCGGGCATCTTGGCGACCGACATCAGGGATCGCGCCGCTTGGTCTAGGAGTTGATCGGCATTTTCCTCTTCTCCGAGAGATTTGGTCAGGAGCTGGACAATCTCCGGTTTGCCGATCTGCTGAGCCAAGTTCTTGGCGGTTGTATACCCCGCGATCTCATAATGCTCAACGCGTTGCGCCGCTCCGATCAGCGAGAGATCGGCCGAAGCGTTATCCTTGTTTTTGCCTTCCATCATAACCTCTTCGCCTTCCTCGATTAGACCGGCCATTCCCTTGCACGGTTTCGCACGCGCCGATGCCCCGAGGAGTTTGAAACAACCCTCGAGACGTTCAGCTTGCGCGCCTGTCTCTTCAAGGTGGCTCTCAATGAACCTCCGGACCGTCTCATGGCGCGCTGCTTTGGCCATCTTGGGCAATGCCTTCAGCAACTGCTTTTCCGCGTGAAGCAGGTCGCGCAACTGCTGCATGAGCAAATCCTGGATTGGCTCGGGATTTCCTGTATCGGAGCTCTCGGCGTGCACCGCGGAATCACCCTCGCCGTTCATCGTCTGGAAAGCCGGAGCTTCGACGAATTCCCAGCCGTTGCCTTCGTTCCACGGACCGCGCATGTCGGCTTCTCCATGATCGCCTGTTCCGGTCGAGTCATTGAAGAATTGATCAACCAGCTTGGCAGACGGCGCCAGGCGGCCGATGGAAAAGCGCGGCCGTTCAAGACTCTCAAGTGCGAGAGTGAATGCTTTCATGTGAGTGATCTCGCGTGTCATCAGGAATTGCAGCGCGTCCTTAGTACCCACATCGTTGCAGAAGTTGATGAGCCGCTCATACACGATCTTGGCACGCGCCTCGGCGGCGATGTTGCTGCGCAGATCGACGTCCAGCTCGCCCGTGATCTTGAGGTAGTCTGCGGTCCAGGCATTACCCATGGAGTTGAATAGATTGACTCCGCCGCCGCCTGCGATCGCAATCAACGGATCGGCTTCAGCATGCTCCCGTCCAAACTTCATCGGCTTGAGATGCATGCGTGCCAGGGTGCCAACTATTTCAAGATGGCTCAGCTCCTCGGTGCCGATGTCCATCAGGAGATCCTTGCGAGCGGCATCCTCACAGTTCAGCCCCTGAACCGAGTACTGCATGGCCGCCGCGAGCTCGCCATTTGCGCCGCCAAACTGCTCGAGAAGCATGTTACCAAAACGCGGGTCGGGTTCATCGACGCGCACCGTGTACATGAGCTTCTTGATGTGATGATACATGGGGACCTCGCTGAGTGCGGCCGATGCCGCTCGACCTGTCACCTAACGGAGCGCACATCCCGATGTTCCCTGAACCTCTAACGAAGACACCTGGCCTCGTTGAGGTTGGAGCAAGGCGCGGCGCTGGCCGCGACTCCGCTGCTCAGCCCTTATGCCTTTTCAAGCACGCACTCGCGTGTTGAAAAATTCTCATAAGTCGGGTGCGCCTCATGTCCTGGTGAGTCGTTCCTTCCAGGTAGGCGGCGGCCCGTGCGCATAGCTCGTCAGTCAAGCCATCGCGGCTCTTGGGCTGAAATAGCGGAAGGCCATCAAGTCCGTCGTCTTCGTCATCGATGACAAGGAAGCGGGTTGTCCCCGGATGAAGCCGCAGCCATTCGCGAATTTCATCGCCGCGCGGACGCTTCGGCATATCGGGTGTGATGTCGATGAAAGGCACACCCCAGTGCTGAGCGCTGAAGAGTCCTGCCGGATCA
>JAFBAS010000080.1 GCA_019247605.1 Hyphomicrobiales bacterium | reverse complement strand
CGAAAGATACATGGCGATCTGCCGCGGCCGCACGACGCTCGCGGTGCGGCGCGAAGAGAGAAGGTCGGCGCGCGTCACATTGAAATGGGCCGAGACGAGCTTGAGGATTTCCTCGACACGCACCCGCTTGGGTTCGCGCGCACGGATGAGATCGCGGATCGCAGTCTCCGCCGATTCGAGCGTCACATGCGCGCCGGCAAAGCTTGCATGCGCCAGAAGCCGGTTCACCGCCCCGTCGAGATCACGCCCGTTGCTCGTGATCGAGGAGGCGACGAAATCGATCACGTTCTGCGGCACTTTGAAGGACGGGTCGCGCTCGCTCGCGGAGGCGATGCGCCGCTCCAGAATGCGACGGCGCAAGTCCTCGTCGAACGCGCCGATCTCGACGCACAGTCCACCCGCGAGGCGAGACTTGATCCGTTCATCCAGGCCCTCGAGATCGCCCGGCGGACGATCGGCCGCGACGACCATTTGCCGACGCTGATCGGCAAGCGCGTTGATGATGTGGCAGAACTCCTGCTGCACCGTCTTGCCCTGGAGGAACTGCACATCGTCCACGATCAAGAGATCGATATTGCGCATCTGGTCCTTGAATTGAATCGCGGTTTGCGAGCGCAGCGCGGAGACGAAGCCGTGCATGAAGCGATCCGCCGTAAGATAGAGCGCCCGCATCGCGCGCGACTCGCACGAATGCGCCATGGCTTGCGCGAGGTGAGTCTTTCCGAGGCCGACGGCCGCATGGATATAGAGTGGGTTGTAGACGGCCTGCCCGCCGACGGTCTCCCCCACCTTGCGGGCGGCCGCGCAAGCAAATTGGTTAGAGCGACCGACGACGAAGTTGTCGAAGGTCAGTTGCCGGTCGAGCGCGGCTGCAACCGACAACGGCATCGTGACTTCCTGCTGTTTTTTGTCGCGTCGGCCGTCAGGCCCGGGACGCGAGAGTGGGCGAGGAAAGGTGGACGCGATCTCGCAAGCTGCCGACGCATCGGCAAGGCGTGTCGCAATCCGCGTCACCGAGCTTCGTTGAGGCGTTGCGCCCCGCACGCTCACCTCAACGCTCACCGCGTTGCAGTCGGCCGCGAAATGCTTGCGCAAACGTTCCGCGTAATGGGTGTCGATCCAGCTCTTGAGAAAGCGCGTCGGCACGCTCAAACGCGCGACGCCTCCTTCGATGCCGGCAAGCTCGAGCGAACCGAACCAGCTTGCGACAACGTCATCGCCGAGCTCGGCGCGCAACTTGCGACGCACGCGCTCCCAAAGGTCCGCAAGCGCGGATACGGAAAGTCTCGGTTCGGGGGTCGAGGGTAATGTCCTGTCGATCACGAGTTCGCCCATCGAAGCCTTTTCCCGAGCACGGGTCGGAAGAGAGTTTTCGAACATCGCGGTTTGGCCAAAAAGATGAAACGGCTGCGGACATGCGCTCCCGTCAACCGACACGCAGTGGCGCGCGTCGGTCCAAGAACGCGGTGATTTAGTTCCTTCAGAAAACCAAGCGGAAGCTAAGCGGCGTTCGCCGATTTACGCGAACGTGGCGGCGCTCCGACGCAAGGGACAAATTACGGGAGATGGAAACGAACGCGGAAATCCGAGTTGATCAATCAGTGTCATTGCCCACTCCAGGTCGAGGCCTCTTTTGCGAGGCCCATCTTGTTTTCATTGGACGATGACTGGTGCCGCCGCCCGCCCTCTCGCTGGGTCAAGTAAGCATCTCGACAGCAGCGCTGCAATTGCGGTTTTGCAACAGTGCCGGCGATTCGCGTTTGGCCGGAGCACGGGTCTTGGACGGTTCGTCGGCTGCCCCTTTCCAAGCCGTTGCGTCTCATCGATATTTCACATTCAAGCCTGTGGATATCTTGGGGGGAGCGCATTAACCGGAAATTAATCTTCGCCATCCGGCACAACCCGGTTGCAAAGGGAAAGTCACGGGCTGTTTGCACCCTTGGCGGACAACCCCATGACAGAGCTCAAATTTCCATGTTCGTATAGCCGCCGAATGGTTGCGGCCCGGTTGCGGTCCGCGGTTGCGCGTTGCAGCGCTCGGCATCATTCGCCTCTTCTTGCAAGCAGAGGTCTGCCGAGCATGCGGAAGCCGCCGCACTCGGCTGGGAAATTCGCTTGTGGATAAATCGCGGGCGCAGATCCTGGGAAGCCGGCACCGCACATCGACCCGACCGCCCAGGAACGGACTTGATCAGGAGGTCGCTTTGAAACGAACCCGACGCGACATCGTGAGAAGCCTACGCGTCGATCCGTCGCGACGCTTCATCCGAGAGTTTCAGCCAACCTTCTTCACACGCGCTGCGAGCCGTGAAACTTTGTTCGAGGCCGTGCGCTTGTGCAACACGCCCTTCTGCGAGGCGCGCATCAATTCGGGTTGCGCTGCCTTGAGCGCGGCCTGGGCCGCGGCGGTATCCCCGGAGGCGATCGCCTCTTCGACAGCGCGCACGAAAGTGCGCATGCGGCTCTTGCGGTTCTTGTTGATCTCGGCGCGCCGCAAGGCCTGGCGAGCGGCTTTCTTGGCCGAAGAGGTGTTGGCCATCGGATTTCCTTAAGGTGACGCCACTCCTTCGATGAAGGGCAGGTCTTTCGATTGAAGAAGGCGTAGAGGCGAAGACCGGGCCCGACGCAAGGCCTCGCCGAAGGTCGCGCTTATAGTGTCCGCCCCGCCGAGCGTCAAATGCGATCTCGGCCAGGATGTCACTTCAATTCATGGAGACGGGCGAGCGCGTTTTGAGCGTCCTCGTGCGACCGTCACTCAAGAAAAGCGGTTCGACTTCGGAAAGCCTTTCGGCGGCAGACGCCCGGCATCGCTTCGGTTGCCGATCCAATCGCGGAGTTCGGCTTTGCCGACGGTCCAGTTGCGGCCGGAGCTGTCCGTCCATGTCAACCCATCCTCCAACCGGAACACACGCGCGTCGGAGATCCCGCCCGTCTTGTAGCGCTGTAAGCGGACACCCGAGCCGCGCCCCATCTCGGCGACTTGGCGGATTGGAAAGATCACAAGCTTGCGGTTCTCGCCGATCGTCGCGGCGTGGTCTCCTTCTGCGGGCACAAGGAGCGCGGCACGCGCGGGGGGGCGAAGGTTCAGAAATTGCCGGCCCTTACGGGTGGACGAGACGATCTCGTCGGCGGGCGCGACGAATCCCCGACCGTCCGAGGAGACGACGAGAAGCTTGCTGCCTGGCCGGTAGGGCACGGCGGTGACGACATCGGCGCCCTCGTCGAAATCGACCATGAGCTTCACCGGATCGCCGAAGCCGCGACCGCCCGGCAGCCTGCCCACGTCGAGCGTGTAAAGCTTGCCGTTCGAAGCGAGCACGAGCACCTTCGCGATCGACTCCGTCGGGAAGGAAAGCTTGAGGGCGTCGTCGCCCTTGAATTGCAGGCTCGAAAGATCCTGCACATGGCCCTTGAGGGCGCGCACCCAACCCTTCTCGGAAAGCACGAAGGTCAAGGGCTCACGCTCGATATTGGCCTCCGCGAGGTCGACGTCGCCGGTCGGCGGGGCTTCGGCGAAGCTCGTGCGCCTCTTGCCGATCTTCGTGTCCGGCCCGAAAGCCTTGCGAATCTCGCGGATGTCCGCGGCAAGCACCTTCCATTGCCGCGCCGGGGACGCGAGCAGGCGCTCGATCTGGCCCTTCTCGACGGTCATGGCGTCAAATTCGCGCCTGAGCTCCATCTCCTCGAGGCGACGCAGGGCACGCAGCCGCGTGTCGAGGATGGCATTTGCCTGAATTTCGGTGAGGCTGAAGACCCGCATCAGTTCGACCTTGGCGTCGTCCTCCTGGCGAATGATGCGGATCACCTCATCGAGATTGAGGTAGACGATGAGCAGGCCTTCGAGGATTTCGAGGCGCCGCTCGATCGCGGCGAGGCGATGGCGCGATCGGCGTATCAGCACTTCGCGACGATGGTCGAGCCAGGCGAGCAGAGCGTCCGCGAGCGAGACGACGCGCGGGATTTGCCCACCCATCAGCACGTTCATGTTGAGCGGGATGCGGCTTTCGAGATCGGTGACGCGGAAGAGCGATTCCATCATCACGGCCGGATCGACCGAACGGTTGCGCGGCTCGATGACGACGCGAACGTCTTCAGCGCTCTCATCGCGCAGATCCGCGACGAGCGGCAGCTTCTTGTTTTCGAGGAGCTCGGCAACACGCTCGATCAGGCGTCCCTTCGGCACGCCATAGGGAATCTCGGTGACCACGGCGACCCAGGTGCCGCGACCGCCCTCCTCCTTTTCCCAACGGGCGCGCAAGCGAAAGCCGCCGCGACCCGTCTCGTAAGCTTGCAGGATCGCTTCCTTGGGCTCGACGATCACCCCGCCGGTCGGGAAATCCGGGCCTTGCACGAAAGCAAGAAGCTCGGCCGTTTTCGCCTTGCGGTTCTCGATCAGGTGAAGCGCGGCATCGCAAAGCTCCGCGGCGTTGTGCGGCGGGATCGAAGTCGCCATTCCCACCGCGATCCCTTGTGAACCATTGGCCAGCAGATTCGGGAAAGCGCACGGCAGAACGATCGGCTCTTGATTCTCAGCGTTGTAAGTGTCGCGGAAGTCGACTGCATCCTCATCGATGCCCTCGAGCAGGAGACGGGCAACCTCCGTGAGACGCGCTTCGGTGTAGCGATAGGCCGCTGGATTGTCGCCGTCGATCGAACCGTAATTGCCTTGGCCGTCGACGAGCGGATAGCGTTGAGCGAAGTCTTGCGCGAGGCGAACCATCGCGTCGTAGATCGCCTGGTCACCATGGGGATGGAATTTGCCGATCACCTCGCCCACGACGCTCGCCGATTTCTTGAAGGCCGCGCCGGGGTCGAGACGCAAAAGCCGCATCGCGTGCAGGATGCGCCGGTGCACCGGCTTTAAGCCATCGCGGGCGTCGGGCAGCGCCCGTCCCATGATGGTCGAGAGGGCGTAGGAGAGATAGCGCTCCTCGAGCGCAGTCTTGAGATCCACATTCTCGATATTGCCGTCTTCCGGCGGCTTCATCGGCTTGCCCATGCGAGTCACTTTCAATCGCGCGATGCATCCGCGGGGAAGCGCCCGCGCGGGGATGATTCGTTCAGGTTTGATCTGAGGTCGGAAGGGGCCCTCGTGCAAGGCCTTCAGGTGATTCGACGCGAAACTGCCGCAGCACGTCTCCAGTTCCGCGAAGCGCGGATGCGCCGGCGAGACCTCGTTTCGCCGGACTCGTACTTATTATATGCAGCCCAAATGCAGCGCTCAAAAAAGGGCCGCCGTGACCAGCGCCTTGGCGACCGCGAGTGGGCCTGCCGCCACGGACACATCGACCACGACCTGGCGCCGCCCACGACGCAGGACCATCGCCTCGGCCCGCAATGGCACACTGCGCGCGGGCGCGAGATAGCTGATGCTCAAGGTGCTCGTCGCGCTGCCGCCCAAGGTCTCGGAAGAAGCGCCCGAGAGCGCCGCCGCGACGCCTGCGACATCGATGAGCGCCGCAATGACGCCGCCATGCACGATGTCCTCCACCGTTACATTCTCAGGCTTGAAGGGAAGTACGAGCACGGCTCGATCGATCTCGAGGCCATGCAATTCGATCCCGAGCGCACGGGAAACGGGGGAGCCGATGAGCAAGCGGTGAATTTGCTCGGCAATTCGCGCATCGACCGCCTGAGTTCCAGGCGCTTCGGCAGGATCCCGCTCGCTCTTCTCGTCCTTTTCGCGGGTCATTGCCGACCTTTCCGAATTTTGCGTTCCGAGCTTGAGCTCACGCGATTGTGCTCGAAACGGAGGTTTTTAAGCTCGATTTCAGCCGGCCCGAAGTGCTTATGGGCGCCATGTTCTTATGCACCCGAGAGTTCATCATGAAGTTTTCAAGAATCACGCCCCGTTCCTTCGCCTGCACCTTGGCGGTCGCACTTTCGACATTGGCCTTCGGCTTCTCCACGGCTTTCCCGCAAGCGCCGCAAACCGTCCGCGTTCGCGGCTCCGTGGTCTCGCTCGACGGCTCGACGCTCACCGTCAAGACGCGCCAAGGGCCGGAGGTAACGATCAAGCTCGCCGATAATTTTCGCATCGCGTCGGTGGTCAAGGCCTCCCTTTCCGATATCAAGCCCGGCGTCTTCATCGGCACCGCGACGGTGACAAAGGACGGTGGCTCGCACGCGCTCGAAGTACTCGTCTTTCCCGAAGCGCTGCGCGGCACCGGCGAAGGAGACTACGCTTGGGACCTCACGCCCGACAGCATGATGACGAACGGCACGGTCGGCACATCGGTCGAGAGCGTCGCGGGTCCCACGATAACGGTCGCCTATAAGGGCGGCGAGCGGAAGATCACCGTCACGCCCGATACGCCGATCGTGACGCTCGGCCCCGCTGACAAATCGGATATCAAGCCTGGAACCCCGGTTTTCTCCACGACGCAAAAGCAGGCCGATGGCACTTACACGGCTGCCTCCGTAACGGTCGGCAAGAATGGGGTCGCACCGCCGATGTGAACCGGAGCTAGTGCGGCAGCGAGATCGGTCCTTCGGCTGGCCGTGGCGGCGGCAACGCCGGGCGTAGCGAGTGCCCGAAACGCCTTTTACTGCGAGAAAAGATTTGGAACGCGCGCTCCCAAAATGAGCGCGCGTTCCACGAAGTCCGCAAACACGAAGTTCGCAAGCACTTGCCAAATCAGATGAAGACTATTATTTAAGGCTCTCGAAGCTTTTCAGCGTGCAATCGAAGACGTTATCGAGAGCGGGGTCCGCTGGGGGCCGCGCTCTTTTCGTTTGATCCGGACGTTGAATGGAAGAAGCAGCCGAAATTGCCGAGCCGCGCCTTGTCGCCGAGACAGGGCTTGCGGCGCGCGTAGCGACCGTGATCGAGCCTTCGATCCGGGCTGCTGGCTTTCGCCTCGTGCGCGTCAAGGTCACTGGAGAGGCCGGTTGCACCGTGCAGATCATGGCCGAGCGGCCGGACGGCTCGATGAGCGTCGAGGATTGTGAAGAAGTGAGCCGCCTCGTCTCGCCGATCCTCGATGTCGAGGATCCCATCGAGCGCGCCTACAGGCTCGAGATCTCCTCGCCTGGAATCGATCGGCCGCTCGTGCGCCGATCCGACTTCACCCGCTGGGCAGGACATAAGACGAGAATCGAACTTGCATTGCCGCTCGCTGGCCGCAAGCGCTTCAACGGCACGCTTCTAGGGCTTCAAGGCGACGAAGTGCGGTTGCGGCGTCTCGACGAGGCGGAGGCCGACGAGGCGGAAGTTTTGCTGCCGCTCCTCGAGATTGCCGAGGCGCGGCTCGTCCTCACCGACGAGCTCATCCGAGAAGCGCTTCGTCGCGGCAAGCGGGCGGGCCGCGTCGAAGAGGAATTGCATCGGCAGGGCTCATCCGGCCAAGGCGACACAGCGGCTTTTGCAAAATCTCGCGGGCCGGCGCGGGCCTCCCGAGGCCACCCTCAGAATTCTCAACGAATGATGCGACACCAATAGTCGGAGTGAATCACCATGGCCGTCAGCGCAAACAGGCTGGAGCTTCTGCAGATCGCCGACGCGGTCGCGCGCGAGAAGCTCATCGACCGCCAAATCGTGATCTCGGCGATGGAGGAATCGATCGCCAAGGCAGCGCGCTCGCGTTACGGGCTCGAGACCGACATCCATGCCGAGATCAACCCGAAGACCGGCGAGTTGCGGATCGCCCGGCATCTTCTCGTTGCCGATGCGATCGACAATCCGGCGACGCAGATCAGCATCGATGACGCGCGAAAGCGCAACCCCGCCGCCCAGGCAGGCGATTACATCTCCGAACCCCTGCCGCCCTTCGAATTCGGTCGGGTCGCCGCGCAATCGGCAAAGCAAGTGATCGTGCAGAAGGTGCGCGAGGCTGAGCGCGACCGGCAATATGACGAGTTCAAGGACCGCATCGGCCAGATCGTCAACGGCACGGTGAAGCGGGTGGAATACGGCAACGTCATCGTCGATCTGGGGCGCGGCGAAGCCATCGTGCGCCGCGACGAGCTCATCCCGCGCGAAACCTTCAAGCCGGGCGATCGTGTGCGCGCTTATGTGCTCGACGTGCGGCGCGAGCAGCGCGGGCCGCAGATCTTCCTGTCGCGCACGCATCCTCTGTTCATGGCCAAGCTCTTCGGCCAGGAAGTGCCCGAAATCTACGACGGCATCATCGAGGTCAAGGCCGTGGCGCGCGATCCCGGCTCGCGTGCCAAGATCGCCGTGATCTCGCGCGATTCCTCGATCGATCCCGTGGGCGCCTGCGTCGGCATGCGAGGCTCGCGCGTGCAGGCCGTCGTCGGGGAGCTGCAAGGGGAGAAGATCGATATCATCCCATGGTCGCCGGACGTCGCGACCTTCGTCGTCAATGCTTTGCAACCCGCAGAGGTCGCCAAGGTCGTGCTCGATGAGGACAGCGACAAGATCGAGGTTGTGGTGCCCGACGAGCAGCTTTCGCTCGCCATTGGCCGGCGCGGCCAGAATGTGCGCCTTGCCTCTCAGCTAACGGGTTGGGACATCGACATCCTGACCGAGGAAGAAGAGTCGGAGCGGCGCAAGCAGGAGTTCGAGCACCGCTCGACCTTGTTCATCAGCGCGCTCAATGTGGATGAAACCGTCGGTCAGCTCCTCGCTTCCGAAGGCTTCCGCTCGATCGAGGAGCTCGCGCATGTGGATGAGGCCGAGATCGCCTCGATCGAGGGCTTCGACGAGGATACCGCGAAGGAACTCCAGAACCGAGCCCGCAACTATCTCGCGATGATCGAGGCCGAGCATGACGCCAAGCGCAAGGAGCTCGGGGTCGAGGACGGCTTGCTCGATATCGACGGCGTCACGATGGCGATGCTGGTGAAATTCGGCGAGAACGGCATCAAGACGGTGGAGGACCTCGCCGGTTGTGCGACGGACGATCTCACCGGGTGGACCGAGCGCAAGGACGGGCAAGTCACCCGTCACGCCGGCGCGCTCGACGGGTTCGAGATCTCGCGGGAGGAGGCCGAGGCGATGATCATGGCGGCGCGAGTCGCGGTGGGCTGGATCGAGCCGCAGACCGAGAATGCCGAAGGTAGCGAGGCGGAGGTCGGTGAAGCCGATGCGGCATCCTGAGCGCCCTCAGGGTGCGGGATCGAGGGTCGGCGAATTTTTTTCCGCCGGCGCCTCGGTCCGAGCCTCGATGAGCTGTGGTCTATGATGGATGGATGTGGGCATGGCGCGACATGCGCATGATCTTGGACCGAGTGGAAACGCGCTCGCGCCCGTGGGGGTCGCGTCCGCACAGCCCGAATATGCGCGCGCCCCATCAGGTGTGGACACGCCGCGCGAGAAGATGGGCGCCCGAAGCTCGGAACGAAGCTGCATCGTCACCCGGGTAGCGTTGCCTCCCGATCGACTGATCCGTTTCGTCCTTTCGCCCGAAGGCGCTGTCACGCCAGACTTGCGCCGTACGCTACCCGGCCGGGGCGTGTGGGTGACCGCGAGCCGCGCCCGCATCGCCGAAGCCTGCCGCCGCAACGCCTTCGGACGTGCCTTCAACAAGGAGGTGGTGACGCCTGCCGATCTCGCCGACCAGGTGGGCCGCCTTCTGCGCAAAGACGCGTTGCAGGCACTTTCTCTCGCCAACAAGGCGGGTGCGCTGACCTTGGGATTCGAGAAAACGCGCGTAACGCTCGAGAGTGGCGAGGCCCTGGCCTTGATCGAGGCAAGCGATGGTTCCCCGGAAGGACGCAAGAAGCTGGTCGGTGCATGGCGGCGTGGCGATAGAACGGAACGCGGCGAGCCGAGGCCAGGAACGCCAGATGTCGATGAATTTACGATTGTCGACTGCTTCTCCTCTTCGGAGCTGGATTTGGCGCTTGGGCGCCCCCATGTGATACATGCAGCGTTGCTCCGGGCGCCGGCCGGCGGCTTTGCCCTGACGAGGTGTCTGCGCCTTCACCGTTTTGAATTGATCGAAAAACACGCTAGTGGAGGCGCCGGACATTGCGGTGCCGAGCGTCAGAGCCGCAATTCGAGCCGCCAATCTGAACCACCGACTCCCAAACTTGGGGCGACAACGAGCGAATCGAGCCGCAGGACAGCAGGACAGAAGTCTGTATGAGCGATCTTAAGACGCCGGGCGACAAGCCATTGAGCATGCCGACCGGAAAGTTGAGCATCAAAAGACCCGAGACGGGCACCGTGCGCCAAAGCTTCAGCCATGGTCGCTCGAAGACTGTCGTCGTGGAAAAGGTGAAGCGGCGCACCGGAAGCGCTGCGGAACCGCGCGAGGCCGGCCCGGCGCAGGGCACGGCGGCCAAGCGGGCCGGTGCCGCTCCGCTCGCGCGCGGCGCCAAGCCCGCCGCGCCTGTTGCGGCGACGCCCGGCACACCGCAACCGGCGACCCGCACCTCGGCTGCGGCGGGCCAAAAAGCGAGCATCGTGCTTCGCACCCTCACGGACGAGGAGCGTAACCGGCAGGGCACCGCGCTGGCCGAAGCGCGTCGCCGGGAGGAGGACGAACGCAAGCACGCCGAAGAAGAGGCTCACCTGCGCGCCCGGCGCGAAGAGATCGAACGCAAGGAACGCGAAGCGGCAGACGAGCGAAAGCGCGAGGAGGAAGATCGCCGCCGTTCCGAGGACCAGGCGAAACGGAAGGCGGAAGAAGAGGCGAGGCGCCGCTTTGGCGATCCGCCGCCCCCGAGCCGCGCTCCAGGAAGTCCGATCCCCAGGCTCGATCCCCGTCCTGCATCTTCGCAAAGCCCAGGCGCGAGTTCGGCCGCGGCCGGTCGCGGCGCCGTGCGTGGGGGGCTCAGCGCGGCAACACCATCGCGCCGCGCTCTCACGCCCGAGATGGAAGGTGGCCCTCGCCAGGTGCGTCGCGCCGGCGGCGGGGCGGCCGCCAGGCCTGCGCCCGCTCAGAGAGCCCCGAAAGGTGACCACAAGCAGCGCGGCCGCCTCACCTTGGCGAACGCACTCACGAGTGACGAGGAGCGCACACGTTCGCTCGCCGCCCAGCGCCGCCGACAGCAGCGCATGAAGGGCTCGTCCAGCGAGCAAAAAGAAAAGATCGCGCGCGAGGTCACCGTCCCCGAGACGATCTCCATCCAGGAGCTCGCAAACCGCATGGCGGAGCGAGCCGTGGACGTGATCCGGCTTCTGATGGCGCAGGGCCAGATGCTGAAGATCACGGACCTGATCGATGCGGACACCGCTCAGCTCATCGCCGAGGAAATGGGTCACACGGTAAAGCGCGTCGCCGAATCAGACGTCGAGGAAGGATTGTTCGACACGCCCGACCAGCCCCAGGATCTCGCGTCGCGTCCGCCGGTCGTCACCATCATGGGGCATGTGGACCACGGCAAGACCTCGCTGCTCGATGCCATACGCTCGGCCGATGTGGTCAGCGGGGAGGCAGGCGGAATTACGCAGCATATCGGTGCCTACCAGGTGGAAAGCCCACTCGGCGGCAAAATCACCTTCATCGACACGCCCGGCCACGCCGCCTTCACGGCGATGCGCGCGCGCGGCGCAAAGGTTACGGACATCGTCATCCTGGTTGTCGCCGCCGATGACGGCGTCATGCCCCAGACCGTCGAGGCGATCAGCCACGCCAGAGCGGCCCATGTGCCGATCATCGTCGCCATCAACAAGATCGATAAGCCGGACGCGAAGCCCGAGCGTGTCCGCAACGAGCTCCTGCAACATGAGATCCAAGTGGAATCGCTTGGTGGCGAGGTGCTCGAGGTCGAAGTTTCGGCGACCAAGAAGACGAATCTCGACAAGCTCCTCGAGGCGGTTTCGCTGCAATCTGAGGTGCTCGACCTCAAGGCCAACCCGAACCGCTCCGGCGAAGGTGCCGTCATCGAGGCACGTCTCGATCGTGGACGCGGCCCGGTGGCGACGGTTTTGGTGCAGCGCGGAACGCTAAAGGCCGGAGACATCGTGGTTGCGGGCTCGGAATGGGGTCGTATCCGCACGTTGCTCGACGACAAGGGAGAGACGCTCACCTCCGCCGGCCCGTCCACCCCTGTCGAGGTGCTCGGCTTCAACGGAACGCCCGACGCCGGTGATCGGGTCGCGGTTGTCGAGAACGAGGCACGAGCGCGCGAAGTGACGGCCTACCGCACGCGCCAGAAACGGGAGAAATCCGTCGCGCGTCAGACGGGCTCGCGCGGTTCGCTCGCCGAGATGATGCAGGATCTCAAGACGGGCGCCGGCCGCAAGGAATTCCCGCTCGTCGTGAAGGCGGATGTGCAAGGTTCCGTCGAGGCGATCGCCGGCGCGCTCGAAAAGCTCGGCAACGAGGAGGTCGGCGCACGTGTGATCCATTCGGGCGTCGGTGGCATCACGGAGAGCGACGTGATCCTCGCCAATGCTTCCGGTGCCGCGGTGATCGGCTTCAACGTGCGCGCCCACAAGGAAGCGCGCGAAGTGGCCGAGCAGGCGGGCATCGAAATCCGCTACTACAACATCATCTACAATCTCGTGGATGACGTGAAGGATGCGATGTCCGGCCTGCTGGCGCCCACCTTGCGCGAGACGATGCTCGGGAACGCGCAGATCCTCGAGATCTTCAACGTTTCGAAAGTCGGCAAGATCGCGGGTTGCCGTGTCACGGACGGCGTGGTGCAGAAGGGTGCGAATGTTCGCCTCATCCGTGACAATGTCGTGATCCACGAAGGCAAGCTCGCGACCCTCAAGCGATTCAAGGATGATGCGCAAGAAGTCCGCGCTGGCCAGGAATGCGGCATGTCCTTCGAGAGTTACCAGGACATGCGGGCGGGCGACGTGATCGAGTGTTACC
This sequence comes from Hyphomicrobiales bacterium, assembly GCA_019247605.1. Lineage (GTDB taxonomy): Bacteria > Pseudomonadota > Alphaproteobacteria > Rhizobiales > Beijerinckiaceae > GAS188. Next base: position 23,778 of record JAFBAS010000080.1, on the reverse strand, counting down.
GTGTCGAAGAGGTCAAGCGATCCCTTTGAGGCTTTTCGCCGACCCTCCCCGGCGTCGCCTCCGACTGAACCTCGGCTCGACAAGAAGACGGAAAGACCTTGGCAATGGCGCATCTGACGCTTCGCCCGGAATCGGAGAGCGCCTTGCGACGTGTGCTCGGGGCCGCGAAAGGTCCGGCCATCGTGCTCGCCATCGTCCTCGCCTCGCGCACCGTGCTCGCCGCACCCTTCTATGTGCCCTCGGGCTCGATGGAGCCGACGCTTCTGATCGGCGACGAACTCATCGTCGCGAAATATGCATACGGCTTCAGCCGCTACTCGCTTCCGGTCGATTTCGGCTTGTCCTCGGAACACCGGTTGCTCGAAAGCTTGCCGCAATATGGAGACGTGGTGGTCTTCCGCCTGCCGCGCGACCCCCGCCAGGTCTACGTAAAACGCACCGTCGGCTTGCCTGGCGATCGAATCCAGATGCGAGACGGTCGGTTGTGGATCAACGGCTCCATGGTTCCGTTGCGGCGCGACGGGAGCGGAATGGTCGAGCAGGAAGACGGCACGGAGGTGAGCGCCGCGCGCTTTGTCGAGACCTTGCCGAACGGCCGCGAGCACCCGATTTTGAAGCTCGACCCGAAGGGCGCGCTCGACGACACGCGGGTTCTCGTCGTGCCGCCCGGTCATGTCTTCGTGATGGGCGACAATCGCGACAACTCGCTCGACAGCCGCGTTCCGGCGGTCGCCGGCGGGGTCGGCTTCGTCCCGACCGAGAATCTCATTGGACGTGCCGAAGTGGTGCTCGGCTCGTGGAATTTCCCAGTCGTGCGGGAGCATGTCTCGCAATGGGCGGCAGGCTTGAGGCCCTCGCGCTTTTTCGCGCGGATTCGCTGAGCGGCCGGGTGCACGAGAGCAGAAGCAAGATTGAAGGACCGCACCGCGCGGTTCGATGAACTTTCAACTTCCGGTCCGATCCCGGAGAAGAAGATGGCAAGACGTCAATCCAACCGCCACGATCGAGGTCCGTCCCAGCGCGCGCTGCGCGTCGGTGAGCTCGTGCGCCATGTGCTCGCCGAGCTCTTCTCGCGCGGCGAGGTCCGCGACGAGGTGCTCGAAAGCCATGTCGTCACCGTTCCCGAGGTCCGCATGTCGCCCGATCTGCGCCTCGCCACCGCTTACGTGATGCCGTTCGGCGGCAAGGACGTGGGCCTGGTGCTCGAGGCCCTCGAGCGCCATAAGCGCTTCATCAAGGGCGAGGTCGCGCGCCGCATCAACCTGCGTTATGCGCCCGAAATCCGTTTCCGTCGCGACGACACCTTCGAGGAGGCCTCGCGAATCGACGCGCTTCTTCATTCCGAGAAAGTCCGCCGCGACCTCGAGACGGGCGGGCAGACCGAAGATGAGCTCGATGATGATTGAAAACGCCAGTGAAGATCCCCGTTCCGGCGAAGGCGCGAGCGCGGCTCATCCTCCTCCTGAGCGGCCAAGGAGGCGCGAGATCAATGGCTGGCTTGTCCTCGACAAGCCGGTCGGCATGACCTCGACCCACGCGGTCGCTGTCGCAAAACGCCTGTTCAACGCCAAGAAGGCAGGCCATGCCGGCACACTCGATCCCTTGGCCTCGGGGCTATTGCCGATTGCGTTCGGCGAAGCGACGAAAACCGTGCCTTTCGTCATGGACGGTCGGAAGGGCTACCGGTTTACCGTGAGTTGGGGGGAGGAGCGCGACACCGACGACAGCGAGGGAGCGGTGACTGCCACGAGCGCCGCTCGACCCTCCCGCGACTCGATCGAGGCCGCGCTTCCGGCCTTCATCGGCGACATCATGCAGACGCCGCCGCGTTTCTCCGCGATCAAGATCGCGGGGGAACGCGCTTACGATCTCTCGCGGGCCGGCGAAAGCGTCGAGCTCGAAGCTCGCCTCGTGCGCATCGAGAAGCTCGCGGTCGTCGCACACGAGACCGGCGCCAGCATCTTCGAAGCGGTCTGCGGCAAGGGAACTTATGTGCGTGCCGTTGCGCGCGATCTCGGCCGCGCGCTGGGCTGCTTCGGCCATGTGAGCGCGCTCCGGCGCACGAAGGTGGGGCCTTTTACCGAGGAAAACGCGATTTTGCTGGACGATCTTGCCGAATTGCGCCATAAGGCCGCCGCCGGTGAAGGGAACTTGGCCGGCGAATTACTTCCCGTCTCGACCGCGCTGGACGACATCCCGGCGCTGGCCGTCAGTCGGGCGGATGCGGGACGGCTTCGGCGAGGCCAAAGCATCCTGCTGCGCGGGCGTGAAGCCCCGCTCCTCCAAGGACGTATCAGCGTGACCTCGGAGGGCGCCTTGGTGGCGCTCGCGGAGGCTGAGGGAGCGGAAATCAGGCCGACGCGCATCTTCAATCTTAGCCGCTGAGCGGCTTTTGCGAGAAAGGATAACCGATGTCGATTGCGGCCGAGCGCAAAAGCGCGCTCATTTCGGACTATGGGACAAACAAAGGGGACACAGGCTCCCCCGAAGTGCAGGTGGCGCTTCTCACCGAGCGCATCAACAACCTCACTGAACATTTCAAGGCGCATGTGAAAGACAACCATTCGCGCCGCGGCCTGTTGAAGATGGTCTCGCAGCGCCGCTCGCTGCTGAACTATCTAAAGGGCAAAGACGAGCCCCGCTACAAGGCGCTGATCGAGCGCCTCGGCATCCGCCGCTGAGTGCGAGGCCCGCGCGGTCGATCGCGTGCGGGCCGATCTTGCTGCGCCCGGATCAATGGTGATCGCGGGCGGTGAAACTGCCGGCTGGCCAAGCCCGCCATGGCAGGATCGTTGGACGCTTTCCGGGCCAAAAGCCCGTGCTCCGCGAAGGAGCGGGCGAGTCGATCAAGGTTCCCGTCACTTCGGGATTTCGACAGGCGCACCGACCGCGAAAGCGTCTTGCCATCTTGCTCATGGCTATGCGCCCGCCGGCCAACCATGAGGATATGATCATGTTCGATGTTCAACGCGAAGTCCTGGAGTGGGGCGGTCGACGCCTGGTGCTCGAAACAGGCAAAGTGGCCCGGCAGGCCGATGGCGCGGTACTCGCTACTTATGGAGACACCGTGGTGCTCGCGACCGTGGTGGCCGCCAAGGCCCCCAAGCCCGGCATCGATTTCATGCCGCTCACCGTCAACTACCAGGAGAAGGCTTTCGCGGCCGGGCGCATTCCGGGCGGCTTCTTCAAGCGCGAGGGGCGCCCTTCGGAAAAGGAAGTGCTCGTTTCGCGGCTCATCGACCGGCCCATCCGTCCGCTATTCATCGACGGATGGCGATGCGACACGCAGGTGATCGTCACCGTGCTTTCGCACGACCTGGAGAACGACCCCGATATCGTTTCGATGGTCGCCGCTTCAGCCGCACTGACGATCTCGGGTGTGCCTTTCATGGGTCCGATCGGGGGCGCACGCGTCGCCTATGTGGATGGGCAATACGTGCTCAACCCAACGCTCGACCAGATGAAGAACACGTCTCTCGACCTCGTGGTCGCCGGCACCCAAGACGCGGTTCTCATGGTCGAGTCGGAGGCGAGGGAACTTTCCGAGGACGTGATGCTCGGCGCCGTGATGTTCGGCCACAAAGGCTTGCAGCCCGTCATCGAGGCCATCATCCGTCTCGCCGAGATGGCGAGCAAAGAGCCGCGTGAGATCGCCAAGCCAGACCATTCGGCCCTGGAGAAGGCCGTTCTCGAGCTCGCGGAAGCCGATTTACGAGCCGCCTACAAAATCACGTCCAAGCAGGAACGCTATGACGCGGTCGACGCGGTCAAGGCGAAAATCAACGGGCATTTTTTCCCTGAAGGCCAGGAAGCGGGCGGCTTCACCAAGGAAGAAGTGGGCGCCGTCTTCAAGGACCTGCAGGCCAAGATCGTCCGCTGGAACATTCTCGACGACGGCGCGCGCATCGACGGACGGGACGTGAAGACCGTTCGTCCGATCGTCAGCGAAGTCGGCATCTTGCCGCGTACCCACGGCTCGGCCCTGTTCACGCGAGGCGAGACGCAGGCGATGGTGGTCGCGACGCTGGGCACCGGCGATGACGAGCAATTCATCGACGAGCTCGAAGGCACCCGCAAGGAGACGTTTCTCCTGCACTACAACTTCCCACCCTACTCCGTCGGCGAAACGGGTCGCATGGGCTCGCCGGGGCGGCGGGAGGTCGGTCACGGCAAGCTGGCCTGGCGCGCGGTGCATCCCCTTCTGCCGCAGCATCATGAGTTCCCCTATACGATCCGCCTCGTCTCCGAGATCACCGAATCGAATGGCTCATCCTCGATGGCGACGGTGTGTGGCTCATCGCTCGCGCTCATGGACGCAGGCGTGCCGCTTCGCCGTCCGGTGGCCGGCATCGCCATGGGGCTCATCCTCGAAGGCGAGCGCTTTGCCGTGCTCTCCGACATCCTCGGCGACGAGGACCATCTCGGCGACATGGATTTCAAGGTGGCGGGAACCGATACCGGGATCACCTCGCTGCAGATGGACATCAAAATCACCGGAATCACCGAAGAGATCATGCGTGTGGCTCTGGCCCAGGCAAGAGACGGGCGCCTGCACATTTTGAGCGAGATGGGAAAGGCGCTGACCGGTGCTCGAGCCGAGCTCGGCCAATACGCGCCGCGCATCGAGGTGATCCAGATTCCCGTCGACAAGATCCGCGAGGTGATCGGCTCGGGCGGCAAGGTGATCCGCGAGATCGTCGAGAAGACCGGTGCCAAGATCGACATTTCGGACGACGGCATGGTCAAGGTCGCCTCGGCGAACCACGAGTCGATCGCCGCGGCCCTCAACTGGATCAAATCGATCGCCTCGGAGCCCGAGCCTGGCCATATTTATGACGGCACGGTCGTCAAGGTGATGGAGTTTGGAGCCTTCGTGAACTTCTTCGGTCCCAAGGACGGGCTCGTTCACATTTCCGAGCTCGCCCCGCGGCGCGTCGCCAAGGTGACGGATGTGGTCAAGGAAGGCGACAAGGTGAAGGTCAAATTCCTCGGGATGGACGATCGAGGCAAGACACGCCTCTCCATGAAAGTCGTCGATCAGGCAACCGGCGAGGACATCACGGAGAAGCTCCGCGCCGAGCGCGACGCAGAGCGGGCGCAAAAACAGACCGCTTGATCTCTCGCGTGCCGCGTTCACCCTGGGAGGGCGCGGCACGGGCTTTGCTTGGGATAGCCTTGCGGCGCGATTGAGGGCGCCGCTCGAGAACGAGGCCCCTTGCCTTTGGCTGCGAGCTTCATCCGGGGACCGCCTCATGGCCGATGTCGTGACAGGACCCATCTCCCATGGAGGTGATGCGACGGGCTCAGCGGCTTCTCACCGGATCGTGGTGGTCGGTGGCGGAGCCGCGGGGCTCGAGCTCGCAACGAGGCTTGGGGATCAGCTCGGAAGGCGCGGCCTCGCCGAGATCACTCTCGTCGAAAAGAGCCGAACACATCTGTGGAAGCCGCTCCTGCACGCGGTGGCCGCGGGCAGCATGGATGCGAGCGAGCATCAGCTCAACTATTTGGCGCAAGCCCATTGGCATTGTTTCCGCTACCAATTCGGTGAGATGATCGGCCTCGATCGGGCAGGGAAGCGCGTACAGCTTGCCGCCATGTCCGACGAAGAAGGGCGGCAGATCACCGCCGCACGCAGCGTTGGCTACGACACTCTCGTGATCGCCATCGGCAGCATCACGAACGATTTCGGCACGCCCGGTGCTGCCGAGCATGCGGTGCCTCTCGAGACGCCGGAACAGGCTGAGCGCTTCCACCATCGCCTGGTGAACGCTTTTTTGCGGGCCCAAACGCAGGACGAGGCCGTGCGGCCCGGTCAATTGCATGTCGCCATCATCGGAGCCGGCGCGACAGGAACCGAGCTTGCGGCGGAGCTGTATCAGACGGCTCGCGAGGTCGCCGCCTTCGGGCTCGATCACGTCGACCCCGACAAGGATATCCGCATCGTTCTCGTCGAAGCCGCCGACCGCATTCTGCCGGTGCTGCCCGAACGCATTGCGAGCGCGACGCTGGACATCTTGCACAATCTCGGCGTCGAGGTGCGCACGAAGGCACGCGTCGCCGAGGTGTGCGCCGACGGCGTGAGGCTCGCGAGCGGCGAGATCATTCCCTCCGAGCTCGTGGTCTGGGCCGCGGGCGTCAAGGGTCCCGACGTTTTGCGCAACCTCGACGGACTGGAGGTGAACCGGGTCAATCAGCTCGTGGTAACCGCGACCTTGCAGACGACACGCGATCCCGACATCTTCGCGATCGGGGATTGCGCGGCCTGCCCACAACCGGACAACGACCAACCGGTGCCGCCGCGCGCGCAAGCGGCGCATCAAGAAGCTTCCCACCTCTTGCGGCAATTGAAGCGGCGACTCGAGGGCAAGCCGCTCGAACCGTTCGTCTATCGCGATTTCGGCTCGCTTGTGTCATTCGGACGCCTGGGAGCGATCGGCAATCTGATGGGCCTTCTCTTGGGAAAAGGTCTATTTATCGAAGGCGCTTTGGCGCGCCTGATGTACCGTTCGCTCTACAAGATGCATGAAATGGCGTTGCATGGTGTCGCCAAGACGCTGATCGGCAGCTTGAGCCGCAGGCTATCAAGGGGACGCGGCGAACCGAGAGTGAAGCTGCATTGAGGCCGCGCCTCAACACAGCGCGTCGATGAAGCGCGAGGTCGTCTCACTCCGGTGAAATACGGGGCTCGGTGTTCGGCTCGAGCGGCGGTTCGGGAGCATCGGTTTGCGGCAGTCGGCTCGCATCGAGCTCGAGCACCCTTCCCATCCACAGCGCATGATTGAGATGATCATCGCGAGGACGATCGGTGTTCGGGTGAACCAGGATCGTCAAGCCGAGGCGATTGAGCATCAGCCACGGTACGATTTTCGGGAACACGTCCTTGGCGAAGGAAATCTGAAACATGGCGCTCGGATGCGGGCCTACAGGGACGTCGTGCCAGGAGCCGTTGCGCACGAGGAAGCGCTCGGCCACAAGCTCGCGCAAGCGCTCTGCCTTCGCGCGCGTGGCGGAGGGATCGTAATAGATATGAGCATGGAAGCTTGAAATCCGCGACAGCGCCTCGGGTTTCGCTCCGCCGTCCAACGGCTTTTCGCTTTCACCGAGCCTCTTCTTTTCCATGTCGATCCTCCTCTCGTGCGGTGCTGCTTCCTCACCGCATCATCGCGGCGACATTTCCACCATCGACCGTCATCACATCTCCGGTCGTCTTTTGCATCAGCGCTTGGGCCAGAAACGCTTCGGCTACGTCTTGCGCCGTCACCTCCTCGTTCAAGAGATTACCGGCCATGTATTCGGAAGACGAGACGCCGCGCGCGTTCGCCCGATCTTCGATCATCCGCGGCGTCAAGAGCCCGGAGCGTATCCGGTCGGGATTGAGGGCGTTGACGCGAATCCCATCGGCTCCGTGCTCGAGTGCGTATTGACGCACGAGAGCAAGAAGAGCGGCCTTCGAGGTTCCGTAGGCGCCGAAGTTCGGGCCAGGATTCACCGCCTGCTTCGAAACGTTGAAGAGAAGCACGCCGCCGAGCTTCTGCCGCTTCATGATCGCGACCGCCGTGCGCGCCACGTTCTGGTGGGCGAAGAAATTGATGTCGAAGCTGTTGCGCAACACTTCGTCAGGAATCTCGGCGATCATTCCGGTCAGCGCGCTCCCGGCATTCGACACGAGAATGTCGAGGCCGCCGAAGCTTTCAACGATCCTGGCGAAAGCGGCCTCGACGGACGCCTTGTCGGTCACGTCGCAGACGAGGCCGAGCGTGTTTCGGCCGAGTGTTTTCGTAACCTCGCCCACCTTCTTCTCATCGAGGTCGAGGATTGCGATCTCGGCGCCCTCGCGCGCGAATGCGCTCGCGGTCGCGGCGCCGATCACCCCGGCCCCTCCGGTCACGGCGACTACATGACCTGCGAGGCGCTTGCATGGAGCTTTGCCGAGCTTTGCCTGCTCGAGCGACCAATATTCCATGTCGAATTGATCGTCCTCTCCGATCGGCTCGTAACTCCCGATCGCCTCGGCACCAATGATCGAGCCGATTGCCGCTTCGAAGAGATCGCCCGCGATCTTGGCCTCCGCCTTGTCCTTGCCGACACCGAGAACGCCGACACCCGGAAAAACGACGACGCGCGGCATCGGGTCGAGCGACTTCTTGATGCCCCGGACCCGCCGATTCTGGCGTGCGAAATAATCTTCATATTCTTCGATGTAATCGCGCACGGCTTGCGCCGCGCTCTCTCTCCAGTTCTCAAGCGTATCGCGCGCGGCGTGGGGCAGCATGAGCGGCTTCCCCTTGAGGCGGATGATATGATCGGGGGTCGCTGGGCCGCGCAGCGCGCAAGACGAGAGCTTCTCATCCGCAAGAAAGGCTTCGATCTCAGCGCCTTCACGGCGGTCAAAAATCCAGCGACGCGGCGCTTTGCCCTGCGCCGCCGCCCCCAACGCGCCGCGCAGGGTCGCGAAAAGCTCCCCATTCGCCACGTCCTTGTCGCGCACCCGCGCCTTCTGCCTGAAGCGCGGTTTGGCGCCCGCGATGTGGTCTTCGGCAAGCGTCACCAACTCGATCATGCGCTCATAAGCTTCGCGCGCCGTGTCGCCGAAAGAGAAGATGCCGTGCTTGATCAGCATGAGTCCCTCGACCCGAGGGTTGGCCTCGAAGGCCAGAGCGGCGGCCTTCGCAAGGCCGAAGCCCGGCAGCACATAGCGCACGCATGCGAGGCGATCGCCATACATGGCTCGACAAACCTCCTCAGCCTTGGGCTGATCGGCGATCGCCACTGCCGCGACCGAATGCGTGTGATCGATGAACTTATGGGGCAGGAAGGCATGCAGCAGCGTTTCGACCGAAGGGTTCGGCGCGCCGCTGTCGAGGAGATTGGACCGCTGCACGCTCACCATGTCCTCGTCGGCAAGCTTGTCGAGCGAGCGCAGGCGCAATAGGGGCTCCAGCCGCACGGCCGGATGACCCTCCGGCTCGATGGTGGCGAGGTCCCAACCGCTTCCCTTGACGCAGAGCACGCGCACGTCGTCACCATAAATGTCGCGCATCCTCGTCTTGACCGAGGTGTTGCCGCCGCCATGCAGCACGAGCCGCGGGTCGGAACCGAGAAGGCGCGCCGTGTAGGTGCGCAAGGCGACATCCTCGCCGATGCCCCCCTTCGCATAATGCGCGACGGCGCGCTTCGCCTGCGCGTCGGACCAGCGGCTCTCCATTCAGGACTCCTGCGCCTCGTGATATTTCTTTCGGATCGCGTCGAGATCGACCGTGGGCTTCGGGCGCGAGATCTTCAGCTCGTCGAGCGCGTCGGCGATGATCTCGGATACCACGAAGTTGCGCACGAGCTTGCGATCGGACGGTACCACGTACCAAGGTGCGCGCGCCGTGCTCGTCTTCGACAGGGCATCCTCGTAAGCTTGCGTGTAATCGTCCCACAACGCGCGCTCAGTGTAATCATCCTCGCTGATCTTCCAACGCTTATTGGGGTCGTCGAGCCTGTCCTTGAAGCGGCGAATCTGCTCTTGTTTCGAGATATGAAGGAACAGCTTGATCACGGTCGTGCCGTTGCGATGCAGGAGCTTCTCGAAGGCGTTGATCATTCCGTATCGCTTCGACCACACCTTTTTGGGAACAAGCTTGTGCACGCGCTCGACCAGCACCGCCTCGTAGTGGCTGCGGTTGAAGATCGAGACCCATCCCTTGCCGGGCGTCACCTTGTGGTGCCGCCAGAGGAAGTCGTGCGCGGCCTCCTCGGGCGTCGGCACCTTGAAGGCCGTGACCGTGCAGCTCATGGGGTTCATCGCCGACAGAATGTGTTTGACGACGCTGTCCTTGCCTGCCGCATCGATGCCTTGCAGCACGATCAGCACCGAATGGCGACGCTCGGCATAGATACGCAATTGCTGATCGGCGATGCGGTCTCGGTTTTTCTCGATACGCTCACCGATCTCATGGTTGGAGTACGCGATTTGCGAGAAAAGTGGGTCGACGCGGTCGAGGCTCACCCGCGCGTCGGGTTTTACAACGAACTCTTTGCGGTAATCCATCGCGGCGCTCTCCGGTGAAGCGCCAAGCTTTGCGGACGAAATGGCGCTCTGTCCCTGTTCTTGACCTTAGCGGATTTTGCGAAGGCTTTGCCGGCCTTCGGCATCCCGGGTGGATCGGAGGCTACCGTCCCGCCCGCAGGGCGTCGAGCACCACGCCGCCGGGCCGGCCCGTCTGCGGCAGGCCGATCCTGGCTTCGTAAGCCTTGATCGCATCGTGCGTCTTCGCACCAACCGCGCCGTCGGGCGTCCCCACATCATAGCCACGCTGCGTCAGCAGAGCCTGGACCTCCTTGCGCTCGGCACGCGAAAGGCCCCGATCATTGGTGGGCCAGGTGCCGACGAGGGGTCCTGCACCCCTCAGCCTGTCGGAAAGGATCGAGATCGCCAGCGCGTAGGATTCAGCTGCGTTGTATGAATAGATGGCATCGAAATTATGCGTCACCAGAAAGGCCGGACCGTCGCGGCCGGCAGGAATGATGAGCCCTGCCGTGCCGCTCCCGGGGAGCGCGTGCCCATCGGCGCGTGTCACGCCGGCAGCCGCCCAAGCCGAAAACGGCCGCTTTGCGCCGCGCCCAGTTGGGCCGTGGTAGCCCGAGGGCAAGATGACCTCGAAACCCCAGCCCTCCCCTGTCGTCCAGCCGGATCTCCTCAGGAAATTCGCCGTCGAGCCGAGAGCATTCGGCACCGAATCGACGATGTCGCGTCTGCCGCTCCCATCCATGTCAACCGCGAGCCGCATGAAGGTCGAAGGCATGAACTGCGTATGGCCGAAGGCGCCCGCCCAGGAACCGACGAGGTGTGCCGGATTGACGTTCCCATCATCGATGATTTTCAGCGTCGCGATCAGCTCGCCACGAAAATACGAAGACTTTTCGCCGTAGCAGGCGAGCGTCGCGAGCGATTGGACCAAGGGACGCTTGCCGATGGATTTGCCGAAGTCGGATTCGACTCCCCAGACGGCAACCACCACATGGCGATCAACGCCGAAACGCGCTTCGACGGCGTCGAGCGTCGAGCGCCATTGCCCCAACATGGCCCGGCCATCCGCAATGCGCTGATCGTCGACGAGAGCGGCGAGATAATCCCAGATCGGCGTCTTGAACTCGGGCTGCTGCTGCTGAAGATCGAGCACTGTCCTGTCTGGGGATAGCCCGCGCGTCTGCGAATCGAAGGTCGCGGCCGACACCCCCTTGGCCTCGGCGGCCGCCCGCATTCCTTCGAGGCAGGAGGCGAAATCCTGCTCGGCATGGGCCGGGCTCGCGAAAGTCGGGCCGATGAGCCCAATCGGTCCCAAGAGAAAGCTGATGAAGGATCGGTTCCGCAGGCGTGAGATCATGTTTCGCATGACCGCCATCTAAGAGGTCCTTATGGTTAAAAAATGGGTAAGGGGAAGGAAGCGGCGTTCCGCGGTCCGTGACCACAGCTTCCTCCCAGGTCGCGTCTGGCCTATAAGCGCGAGCCTCAGCATCAGCTTTCAACATCATCGCTAGTCCAGCCAGCCGGAGACCTTGATGGCCGGTCATTCCCAGTTCAAGAACATCATGCACCGCAAGGGCAGGCAGGACGCCATGCGCGCCAAGCTCTTCGCGAAGCTCGCCCGCGAGATCACTGTCGCGGCGAAGATCGGCCAGCCCGATCCCGCCTTCAATCCGCGGCTTCGCCTCGCCATCCAAGCGGCGCGCGCCGAGAACATGCCGAAGGACAATATCGAGCGCGCCATCAAGAAGGCGCAAGGTGGTGACGCCGAGAACTACGATGAGGTCCGTTATGAGGGTTATGGGCCGGGTGGCGTCGCGCTCATCGTCGAGGCCCTGACGGACAACCGCAACCGGACCGCTTCCGAAATCCGCTCCTACTTCACCAAAAGCGGCGGCAATCTCGCCGAGACCGGCGCGGTCTCTTTCATGTTCCAGCGCATCGGCCTTATCGAATACGACGCCACGGTCGCGAGCGAAGAGGCGATGCTCGAAGCGGCGATCGAGGCGGGGGCGAGCGATGTCTCCTCCGCCACGGAAGGCCATGAGATCACCTGCGTCGCCGAGGATTTGGGCGAAACCGCAAAAGCGCTCGAGGCGAAGTTCGGCCCGCCGCGCAAGGCGTCCCTTACCTGGCGGCCGCAGAACACGGTCGCCGTCGATGACGAGAGCGGCGAAAAACTGATCCGCCTCGTCGACACCCTCGAGGACAATGACGACGTGCAGAAGGTCTATGCCAACTTCGAGGTGTCCGACGCGTTGATGGCGAAGATGGAGGGGTGATCTGCCGACGCTGCGCCTGATCGGCCTCGACCCCGGCTTGCGGCGAACCGGCTGGGGCGTGATCGCGGTCGATGGTTCGAGGCTTGCCTTCGTGGCTTGCGGCGTCGTCACCAGTGACGAGAAGCGTTCGCTCGCCGAGAGGCTTCTGCAATTGCACGAAGGATTGGGAGCGATCATCGCCGAGCACGCCCCGCAAGAGGCGGCCGTGGAGGAGACCTTCGTAAGCAAGGATGCGCGCGCCACGCTCAAGCTCGGGCATGCGCGCGGTGTCGCGCTTCTCGTGCCCGCGCTTCTCGGGCTGCCGGTCGCCGAATATGCCGCAAACCTCATCAAGAAAACCGTTGTCGGCGCGGGTCATGCGGAAAAGCATCAGGTCGAAGCCATGATCCGCCTCTTGCTCCCAAAGGCTGACCCGCGTGCGGCCGATGCGGCCGATGCGCTCGCGGTCGCCATCACCCATGCGCATCATCGCGGACGTGTCCGCGTGTAGCACCCTCGCAAGACCAGTTACAGTTTGTGGGGCGACCCTTCTAATTCCTCAGTCCTCACTCGTCCCTCCTCGTTTTCCCTCCTCACCCCCCGCTCGCGGCGAGGAGCTCGCGCGTATAAGGATGCTGCGGCGCGCCGAAGACGTCCTTCGTGTTCCCTTGCTCCACCACCTTGCCGTGCCGCATGACGAGCACGCGCTCGCACAGCTTTCGCACGACTGCGAGGTCATGCGAAATGAAGAGGAGCGCAAAGGAGAGCTCGCTGCGCAAGCGCCGCAAAAGCGCAATGAGCTGGGCTTGCACGGAGACGTCGAGGCCGGAGACGATCTCGTCTGCGATGAGCAGTTTCGGCGCGGCGCAAAGCGCGCGCGCGATATTCACCCGCTGCTTCTGGCCACCTGAAAGCTGGGAAGGGTAGCGCGCGGCGAGCTCTGCCGAAAGCCCGACCTCGGCGAGAAGCTCAGCGGCTCGCCGCTTACGCTCGTCGGGAGGAAGGCGAGGCGCCGCGGCCTCGAGCACCTGTGTGACGATGCTCGCCACGCGACGCCGAGGATTGAGCGCGGATTGCGGGTCCTGGAAAACCATTTGCGCGGTCTCGATGCGGCGCCGGCGTGCCGTCTCGCTTCGATCCAAAGCGTCGCTGCCGCAAAGCTCGATCCGGCCCGCGCTCGGCGGTTCGAGCCCGATGATGAGCTTTGCGAGCGTCGACTTGCCGCTCCCGCTTTCGCCCACCACCCCGACGAACTCGTTCTCGGCGAGCGCGAAACTCACCTCGTCGATCGCGAGAACTTCGGTCTTGCCGAAGAGGCCGTGCCGCGAGCGATAACGTTTTTGTATTTTCTCGACGAGAAGGAGTGGTGCGGTGATTTTCGGCATCGCGGGCGCGGCTTGGTCCCCCGTCTTGATCTTGAGCGTCAATTCGGTCCGAAAGCACGCCGCCTCGCCGCCCTGCGCGGCCGCAAGAAGCTTCGGCTCCTCCTTGCGGCAGATCTCACCCGCATTCGGGCAACGGGGGGCGAAACGGCACCCCGCGAGCGTTTGAAGTGTCGTGAGCCCAGGCATTTCGCCGGGTAAGGTGAAGAGCTCCCGTGCCGGCGCCGAAAGCGAAGGCACGGCAAGCTGCAGGCAACGCGTATAGGGATGGAGAGGCGCGGAAAGAAGCTCCCGCGCTTCGCCTTTCTCGACCGCGCGGCCGGCATAGAGCACGAGAATCTCGTCGCAGAAATTCGCCGCGAGGCGTAAATCATGCGTGATGAACAAGAGAGACGCCCCATAGGCGTGGCGCATTTCGTCCATCAACGCGATGATCCGCGCCTGAATGGTCGCATCGAGTGCCGTGGTCGGCTCGTCGGCGATGACGAGCTTCGGCTTGCTGGCGAAGGCCATCGCGATAAGCACGCGTTGGCACATGCCTCCGGAAAGCTCGTGGGGGAACTGGCGCAAGAGCTCGGTGGCACGCGGCAGATGCACGGCTTCGAGCATGGCGCGCGCTTCCTCGCGCTGTCGCGCCTCGGACGAAATGCCGAGCCTTGCGAGGTGTTCCCCGAATTGCGCACCGATCGTCATGACGGGGTTCAAGGCGCTCAACGGCTCTTGCGGAATGAAGGCGATCTCGCGGCCCAGCAATGCGCGTCTCTCTTGCGTCGCCATGCCCACAAGATCGCGGCCCGCGAACGCAAGGGCGCCGCCAGCGACCGCAAAACCAGGCGGAAGGAGCTGCGCCACGGCACGTCCAATCATCGACTTGCCGGCTCCCGATTCACCGACGAGCCCGAGCACCTTGCCCGCCTCCAGCGTAAAGGAAATCCCCGCAAGAACCGGAAGCCGGCGCCCCTCGCGAAGCCGCGATTCGACGGCGAGATTCTCGGCCGCAAGGACGCTCGTGTTCACAGCTCGCGCGCCTGCAGCAAGCGGGGATCGAGCGTGCGCCGCAGCCCATCCCCCAGAAGGTTGAAGCCGAGCACGGTGAAAAATATGGCGAGCATGGGCAGCAGGAGATTCCAACCGGATTCGTAAATGGTCTGGCGCGCGTCGGCGATCATCTGCCCCCAGGCCGATTGATTGGCGCCGACGCTCATGCCGACGAAGGAGAGGATGGCCTCGACGATAACCGCGATTCCCATCTCGATGCTCAAAAGCGTGATCAGGAGCGGCAGGGTCGCGGGCAGAATCTCGCGCGTGAGGGTGCGCCAGTGGCTGAAGCCGACGAGCCGTGCGGCCGCGACATAATCCTGATGGCGCGTCACCAGGACCTCGGCGCGCAGCACGCGGCAAAAGCGCGTCCAGTCGACGAGCACGATAGCCAGGATGACGCTCGATATCCCGGCACCGAGGCCGGTCATCAGCACGAGAGACAGCACCACGGGGGGGAAGGACATCCACACATCGACGGCGCGTCCGATCAGCCAATCGAGCTTGCCGCCGAAATATCCGCCGAGATGCGCAAGCGTCGCCCCGACGAGCATCGCGCCCAACGATGCGAGGACGGCGACGGTCATCGCGACCCGCGCGCCATGCAGGAGTCGCGAGAGAACGTCGCGCCCGAGCGAATCTGTGCCGAGAAGGTAGGTCGGGTCGCCATCCACCGACCAGACCGGCGGCACCAGCGTGGCGACGAGATTTTGCTCCTGCGGATCGTGCGGCGCGAGGATCGGTGCGAAAAGCGCGCTGAACAGCACGATACCGACGAGCGCGGCGCCCACGAGCACGCGCCCGGAGCGCAAGAACCCGAGCGCCTTTTTCACGGGCCGGCTGCTCATCGAGCGCTCCTCAGGCGTGGATTGAGCACGAGATAGAGCCCATCGACGACGATGTTGATGATGAGGACGACGGCGGCGTAGGCGAGGGCAACGGCCTGGATGATCGGCAAATCGGCGTTGCGCACGGCGTCCACCATGAGGTTGCCGAGCCCCGGGTAAGAGTAGATCACCTCGATGAGGAGGGTGCCGCCGAAAAGGAAGCCGAACTGCACGCCCATCAAGGTCAAGGTTGGCAAGATCGCGTTCTTCAGCGCATGGCGCAAAAGGATGCGGCTTTCCGAAACGCCGCGAAGCCGCGCCTGGCGAATGTAATCGGCCTGCTCGACCTCGAAGAGGGTCGAGCGCAAGACGCGCATGATCGGCACCGAGAAAGCAAGGCCGAGCGCGGTCGCCGGCAAGATCATGTGTTTGAGGGCGTCGAGGAACATGTCAGGGCGCCCCTCGATCAAGGTGTCGAGCAGGAGAAATCCTGTATGCACCGGCCGTGCGAAGCTCGAGGCAAGCCGGCCCGTGAAGGGCAAGAGAGGCCAAAGGACGCCGAAGGCGAGGATGAACATCAGGCCCCAAAGAAAGTCGGGCGCCGACATCAGCACGGTCGAGCCGAGGTCGGCGGCCTCACCGCGCCAGGTACCGCGCAGATGAAAGAGCAGGAGCCCGCCGGCAAAGCCAAGCCCAGCGGCGATCAGCATGGCAAGGAGCGCGAGCTCGACGGTCGCCGGCAAGGTCTCGGCGATCAGCGAGGAGACGGCGCGACGAAAATGGATCGAGGCGCCGAGATCGCCTCTCACGGTTCTGCCGAGCCAAATGGCGTATTGCTCCGGAAGCGGGCGATCGAGCCCCATCTCCTGGCGCTTCAGCTCGATCTCGGCCTGGGTGGCATTCGGGGGCATCGACATCGCGGCCGGATCGACGGGAAGCACGCGCAGCACCACGAATACAAGCGCGGAGACGATCAAGAGGATTGGAATCGCGACGACGAGCCGCCTGCCGAAAAGGCCGAGGAGCTGAACGATCATGCCTGCTCAAAAAGTGAAAGGTGAAAAGTGACGCGTGAAAAGGGTAAGACTTCGCTCCTCACTCTTCACCGCTCACATTTCACGGCGCGGAGCGCCTATCCCCACGCCATGGTGTCGGCGCGAACCCAGCCGTTTTCGTAGCGCGTGTAGGTGAGATTTTTCTTGCGCACGAGCGTCTGCACGCTCTGCAAGAGAGGAATCGACGCGCCGCTCTCGACCGCGTCCTTGTTGAGCGCCTTGTAGCCCGCGACGCGCTCGTCGTAATTCGCGACGTTGAACAAATCGATGGCGCGTTGGCCGATCTCCATTCCTTTCCACGCCGAGAATGGCATTTTGGGATTCAACAGATACCCGGCGAAAATCTCAGGATCGCCTGTCGCGTTGTCGAAGCTGTAGAGCGTCGCCTCGGGTAGCTTGGCGCCGCGGTTGAGTTCGAAATATTTTGCGTATTCGATCACCTCGAGATCGGCTTCGATGCCGACCTTTTTCCACATCTGCACCAAAGCGCGCGCGATATCGTAATCGGAAGGGAAGTTGCCGTTCGTCGAGGCAAAGGTGAATTTCGCGGGCTTCTCGGTCGAATAGCCCGATTTTGCCAAGAGCTGCTTGGCGAGCTCGGGATCGTAGCTGAAGCGGTAATCGTCGAGGTAGGCGGCAGTGCCCGGCGTTGCCGGCACCGAGAGCGGCACGGCGGCGCCGCCGTAGAAGGCTTGCGAGAGCGCCTTCTTGTCGATCGCGTGATGCGCGGCGAGCCGCACATTCTCATCCGAGAAGCCGAGATCGTTGCGCACCTGAAGCAGGATGACCCGCGTGATCGGATTAAGCTCGCCCGAAACACCGGGCTCGCTTTTGAGGCGCTGCACCTCGCGCACTGGCACCGAGACCGTGAGGTCGACCTCTCCGGATTGGATCGCCGCGACGCGCGCTGATGGGTCCTTGATGATCTCGAAGGTGACGCGGCGCATTTTCGGCTTCGGACCCCAATAGCTGACATTGCGCTCGAGCACGATGCGCGCGTTGAGCTGGTATTCGGCAAGCCGAAAGGGGCCTGACCCCACCGGCTTTTCACGAAAGCCGTCGACCCCTGTTTTTTCCATGTAGTCCTTCGGGACCACGTAGCTCCCGAGAAAAGCGAGCCATTGCGGCGCCGTCGGTGCGGGCGAATCGAAACGCATCACCGCCTTCGTCGGGGAGACGATCTCGATATCGGTGACCTTGCGCCAGGAATTCGCGATGTCGACCTTGTGTCCAGCCTTGATCCGCTCGAAGAAGGTGTAGCGGAAATCCGCGCTCGTCATCTTGTCGCCGTTGTGGAAGACCACGTCGTCGCGAAGCTCGATCGGGAGGCTTCTGGCGTCGGCAGAGAGTTGCCAGGATTTCACCACGTTCGGGATCAGCTCGAGCTTCGGATCCTGATCGAGCGGTTGATCGAACACCATCTTGAAGATCGGCTGCGCGTCCGGGACGAAGCGCTGGTTCGGATCCCAGCTCGGCACATCTTGCGGCCAGCCGATGGCGACGCTGTCGAGCTCCGCAGCATAAGCCTCGAGGCTTGTCGCCAGCGAACGAGCACCGAAAAAGCCGAGCGCTGTCGTGCCCAGAAGCGATCTGCGCGAAAGCGAGTGGATCATGGAAGCCTCGTCAGCGAAAAATTATTTCAAGCTTAAAGTGACGCAACAGGAGGTGCAACCGGCACGGTTTCGCTTCAGCGTGAAGGCAACTGCGTCTTGAGCCTCAATTTTGTCAGGAGATCGACGAGGCCTCCTCGATTGGCGCGCATCAACGCGATCACCACGAGCGCAAAGATCACCATGTCCCACTCGCCATATTTCGCGAGATAGAGGTTGAGGACCTGGATCGGCCCGGCGCCGATCAGCGGGCCCGCGAAAGTGCCGAGCCCGCCCACCACGGTCATGATGACGAGCTTCGCCATCTCACTGAAATCGGCGATCTGGGGCGAGAGCACGACCACGTAATGGGCATAGAGCGCGCCCGCGAGGCCGGCAAAGGCGCTCGAGGCAGTGAAGACCAAGGTCTTGATGCGGGTTGCATCGATGCCGAGGCTCTCGGCGCGCAACTCGTCGTCGCGGATGGCGCGCATGAAGATACCGAGCGGTGAGCGGAGCATGGCGTACATCAAGAGCACGCAGGCAAGCGTCACCAGCACGAACACCACGTAGAATCCGCGCGGCGAAAGCCCTTCGACGAGGGGCGGCACCGTGAGGCCAAGCTCGCCACGCGTAAGGGAATAGGCCGCTGTAAGAAGGATGTGGACGGTCTCGGCAAAAGCCCAGGTCGCGATCGCGAGGTAGATGGCGCGCATCCGCAATACGAGGCGCCCGAGACAAAGGCCGAGAAGCGCGGAGAAAGCGACGCCGCAAAAAATGCCGACGCTGGGCGGCAGATCGAATAGCGTCGTGACGAGTCCCGACGTGTACGCACCGATCGCGGCGAAGGCCTGTTGCGCGAGCGAGAACTGACCCGTGAAGCCAGCGAGCAAATTCCAGCTCGCCGCGAGGATGGTGTAGTAAAGGCTCGTGATCAGCACATGCAGACCATAATCCGAGACGAAGGGCGTGATGGCGAGGAGCGCGAGACCGACCACGGCCGCAAGGGTGGCCGCGCGGCGCCAGGCGAGCCCTTTGGGCGCCGCCTCCTTCATCCGAGGAGACACTCCTGGATGAGCTCGCGCGTTCGAGCCGCGGTGAATTCGGCCGCCGGGCCTTGCGCCTTGAGGCGCCCCAGATTGAGCATGTAGACGTGATCGGCCTTCGCGACCGCATCCTCGATATTCTGATCGACGAGAAGGATCGTCGCCCCCAGCTCACGCCGCGCCTGCGTCAAGAGGTCGTAGACCTGGTCGACGAGCGCCGGAGCGAGCCCGGCCGTCGGCTCGTCAACGAGCAGCAAGCGCGGTTGAGCCATCATCTCGCGCGCGACGGACAACATGCGGCCCTGGCCGCCTGAGAGATCGCCGGCCGCCGCCTTGCGCCTTTCGGCGAGCACCGGGAAGACGTCGTAAATGCGCTGAAGCCGTGCCTGGACCCTCCGTTTGTCGCGCCGGAAGACCCATGCGCCCATGCGCAGGTTTTCCTCGACCGACAAGAGCGGAAAGGTGTTGATCTCCTGCGGCATGTAACTCACACCGAGCCGTTTCAACCCGTGCGGCGCCCGGCTGGTGATCTCATCCTCTCGCAAGCGGATGTGGCCTTGATGCGGCTTGAGGAAGCCGAAGATCGTCTTGAGCAAGGTGGATTTGCCTGCGCCATTGGGACCGATGACCAGCGTGACCGAGCCTTCCGCGACCTCGAGAGAAAGCCCTTGCAGGATGTCGACGCCGCTCTGATAGCCGGCGTGAAGGTCCTCGACCACGAGAAGCGGCGCTTGAGCCACGAGACCGATGCTTTCGACGCACGGCGTGCTCGGATGCGAGCACGCCGTTTCGCGGGCCGCTTTATTCTGCGGCCTGCGGGCGGTCGAGATAAAGCTTGCCGCCGGCTTCGAGGAACTCCTTCGACTTCGCCGCCATGCCGGCCGCGGCTTCGGCTTCGCTCACCTTTCCGGCTTCGGCCTCTATGAGCGCCGCAGCTTCCTTGCGCAGATCCTGGGTGATCTTCATGGAGCAGAATTTCGGTCCGCACATCGAGCAGAAATGCGCGACCTTATGGGCATCTTTGGGCAAGGTCTCGTCGTGAAAGGCGCGGGCCGTGTCGGGATCGAGCGAAAGGTTGAACTGATCCTGCCACCGGAAATCGAAGCGCGCCCGCGAAATGGCATCGTCCCGCACCTGCGCTGCCGGGTGGCCTTTGGCGAGGTCAGCCGCATGCGCGGCGATCCGGTAAGTGATGACGCCTGTCTTCACATCGTCGCGGTTCGGCAGGCCGAGATGCTCCTTCGGCGTCACGTAACAGAGCATGGCGGTCCCGTACCAGCCGATCTGCGCCGCCCCGATCGCCGAGGTGATGTGATCGTAGCCCGGCGCGATGTCGGTGGTGAGGGGGCCTAGCGTGTAGAAGGGCGCCTCGCCGCATTCGCGAAGCTGCTTTTCCATGTTCACCTTGATCTTGTGCATCGGCACATGACCCGGGCCCTCGATCATCACCTGGCAGCCCTTCGCCCAGGCGATCTTGGTGAGTTCGCCCAAGGTCTCGAGCTCGGCGAATTGTGCCGCGTCATTGGCGTCCGCGATCGAGCCCGGCCGCAACCCGTCTCCCAGCGAGAACGACACGTCGTAGCGGCGCATGATGTCGCAAATCTCTTCGAAACGCTCATAAAGGAAGCTCTCGCGATGCCCGGCGAGGCACCAGCGCGCCATGATCGAGCCGCCCCGCGAGACGATGCCCGTTACGCGCTTGGCCGTGAGCGGCACATGGGCGAGACGCACGCCCGCATGGATCGTGAAATAGTCGACGCCCTGTTCGGCCTGCTCGATGAGCGTGTCCTTGAACACCTCCCAATCGAGCTTGAGCGGATCGCCATCGACTTTCTCGAGCGCCTGGTAGATCGGCACCGTGCCGATCGGCACGGCCGAGTTGCGGATGATCCAGCCACGAATGTTGTGGATGTTGCGCCCCGTCGAGAGGTCCATCACGGTATCGGCGCCCCAGCGGGTCGCCCACACCATCTTCTCGACTTCTTCGGCGGCCGACGAGGTCACCGCCGAATTGCCGATATTGGCGTTGATTTTCACCAGGAAATTGCGGCCGATCGCCATGGGCTCGATCTCGGCATGGTTTATGTTCGCCGGGATGATGGCGCGTCCGCGCGCCACTTCGGCGCGCACGAATTCCGGGGTGATGAAAGCCGGAATGTCGGCGCCGAAGCTCTCGCCTTGCGCGAGCGTCGCGGCGGCGTCTTCGGCGGCAGCCTGTCGGCCGAGATTCTCGCGGTGCGCGACGTAGACCATCTCCTCGGTGATGATGCCGGCGCGCGCGAACTCGTATTGCGTGACGATCTGGCCGTCCGTGCCTCGGCGCACCGGCCGCTCCGCCGGGCAAGCCGGCACAAGACGCGCCGGGTCGAGCACCCCGTTGTCCTCGGGTTTCAAGGCCCGGCCTTCGACACGGGCATAACCGCGCTTCTCGATCCAGGCCTCGCGCACGCGTGGAGCGCCCTTGCCGAGATCGATGGTCGCGGTCTCGTCCGTATAAGGGCCGGACGTGTCGTAGAGGCGAACCGGCTTCTCGGCCGGATCGGAGAGCATCACCTCGCGAAAAGGCACAGCAATATCCGACCGGCCGGAGGGACTCGAAAAAACGCGTTTCGAGCCCTTGATCGGCCCGGTGGTCACGCTCGCCGGCGCACCGGCAGGCTTGTCGACATGAATGGTCATCGCAGCTATCTCCCCGCGCGCATGGCGCACCGATGACCGGCTTCAGGGGGCTGCAAACGTCCAGTCCCTTCGCCGGCATGACCCGGATCAGGTTCGAAGGGTTCGGATCACCTGGAGCCAGAAGAAGGACCCAGGGCTTCCGTCTCAGCCGCGACCGCCGCGGCACCCCTCGGACAATCCTCAATGTGAGCGATCGCGCGCGCTTGTCAATGGCTGGCGCCTCGGTGTCATCTCCAAATAGCACTTGCGGCGGCGGTGAGGCCCTTCATTTGGGGCACAAAAATGAGGGCCCCACGGGGCTCGATGCCACCGCTCACCTCATCATCTTCATCGCGCCATAGCCTCGACGCGCAACCGCACCCCAAGTGCGTTCATAACCTTGAGAATGGTGCCAAATTCAGGCTTGCTCACTCCGTTCAATGACTTGTAAAGGCTCGCTCGGCTGACATGCGCCTCGCGCGCGATCTGTGCCATGCCGCGCGAGCGCGCAATCCATCCAATCGTCGCGATGATGGTGTCCGGATCACCATCCTCGAGCGCCGCCTCGATGTAGTTGACCACGTCTTCCGGCGTTTCAATATTGTCCGCGGGGTTCCAAGGTGTCGTCTTGATTTTGGGCGTCGTCTTGATCTTCGCCATTTCCGTCACTCCAGATGAGAGGCTAAGGCCTTAGCGGTCCTAATGTCGCGTGCTTGGCTATTCTTGTCGCCACCGCACAACAGAATGACCAGGGACTTGCCGGACCGTACGAAGTACACCCGATATCCTGGGCCGTAATGGATTCTCAGCTCGCTCACGCCATTCCCTACCGGCTCGGCGTCTCCGACGTGCCCCTTCGACAAGCGCTGCACGCGAATATCGATCGTTGCCTTCGCTTTACGGTCACGAAGTTTCGCGAACCATTTGTCATAGATTTCAGTCGTGCGGACTTCGACCATGAGACATATGTCTCCTATAGGAAACAGATGTCAAGCGTCCATTCGTCCTCTGGGTGGGAGTGACCATCAACGAAGGTCCTCGACTGCTGCGCGAACTTTGGCTCATCGCGGTCTGTTGACGCCCCGCCCCGATGCCCATATCCGAGGCACGCCAGTCGGCTGGACGGCCGCCGTGCATGCACGGAGGAAAGTCCGGGCTCCATGGAGACACGGCGCCGGATAACGTCCGGCGGGGGTGACCCCAGGGAAAGCGCCACAGAAAGCAAACCGCCTCGGCCTGCCGCAAGGCAGAAACGGGGTAAGGGTGAAAGGGTGCGGTAAGAGCGCACCGCGCGGCCGGCAACGGGCGCGGCATGGCAAGCCCCGCCGGGAGCAAAACCGAATAGGGATGGCGGAGCCCGCAAGGGCTCGGGCCTGTCTTCAGGCCTTGTCATCCGGGTTGGTTGCTCGAGGCGGTCGGCGACGACCGTCCTAGAGGAATGGCCGTCACGCCGGCACCCGCAAGGGTGGCCGGCCTTACAGAACCCGGCTTACAGGCCGGCTGGCGCCTTCACCATGGCCGAAATACCTGTCACGAGCCCGTGTGGGCCGCGCCGATGAAACCGTTCCTTAAGATTAAGGAGTTGATATCGACATCAGGAGAGTTCGATCCTTATGGCCGCTCGACGGCACACCCCTACGACTCCGAGCGAGAGCCATGCTTGTCGAGCCCAGCGCTTTTATGCCGAAGGCCAACAAGGCAAACGGCGCGCGAGATTTGAACGGCGCGTCGATGGCACGCCCACGGCTGAGCGGCGTGAATGTCGAGGCGCAACGCCTCGGCATGATGGCGAAACCTCACGACAGGCGAGGAGACATGAAGGCCGCGGCTCGGCCGTGGGACGAAGAAATGGGCGCTGAGATCGAGGGCCCCTCCCACGTCCCGGTCCTCGTCGAGGAGGTGCTCGAGGC
>JAFBAS010000002.1 GCA_019247605.1 Hyphomicrobiales bacterium | reverse complement strand
CCCTTGGCCCGAAATCTCAAGACAATGATCGACATTATAGCGGGCGATGAGGGCAGGTACGTTGATGAGGCTCGTGACATAGAGCGCGAGCCCGAGCGTGCAGCAATTGGCTCCGATCAGCCAGCGATTGGGGCGCTTCAGCGCGATACGGACAAGAATGAGGACAAGCCCTGCCGCGACGAGCAGCATCCAGACCAACGCGGCAAAACGCAGCCATGTGAGCGAATAGGTCGCGACATAAAGGTCAAGCCGCAAAATCGACGAGGTGACGAGCAGGATGTTCTGGGCGATCCAAAGAACGATCAGCACCTTTATGGTCCTGACTTCGTTTGCTTCGCTGCCGCGCCGCAAGGCGGCGAGCACAAACGCCGCCGCGAGCAAAGCGGTCACGATAAGCGGATAAGCGCCCTGGTGAGCATAGGACGCGTAGGTAAGCCCGCTCGGCAAGGAGACTCCGGCCCAAAGATAGGTGATGTCGAGCCCCGATTGAGCCGCGAACAGGATGTTGAAGAGCGCAAGCGAACGCAAGATTGCGGCGGGACCGAATAGAAGCGGTGACGAGCCGGCTTGCGGCGTGGAAGCAGGGTTCGCCGAGGCGGCGCGTGCAGCGACGCGAGCCGATTTGATGTAGAGAAAGGGCCAGACGGCGAAAGCGATCACGCCCCATAGGGCGATGCGGAACGGGTTCACCGATATTTGTGGGAAGGAGAAATCGAATTTCGAGAGCCATAAAGGGATGAGCGGATTAGCGGAAGCGAAGAGAAGGAGGAAGACCGCTCCCAAGGCGAGAGGGACCACCCAGACGGCAAGCTTCTTGATGGCCTTTGTCGTGTCGCCGAGCCCCTCCCAGGTCATCGCAAATTGGAGAAGGTCAAACGGGAGCCGAAATGGCCCGAGAACAAGCGTCTTGGTAACCGCGCGGAGTTTTTCACCGAACTGGCCTTGCAGGTTTCCACTCACGCCCAAGCCGAAGATCGCGGCGCCAACCAACGCGATGAAAAAGGAGATGAGGCCGGCATCTTCAATCAAAGGGAAGGCCGCGACCACAAAGATCGCCGCGTAAACGGCGAATTCGCGAAAACTCGTCCTCAGCCTGCTGCTCATCATGGCGGCCGCGCAAAGCACGGCAAGAAAGATCGCGATCGAAATGTCGAGCTCATGCTTGTAAAAAAGCCAATCGGCGAGCGTGACGAGGAGCGCAATGGCGGCGGCGCGCCGAAGGAAAGGCTGAGAAATAGGAGGTGTCGGAAGAGGAGCTTGCGCTGTTTGCGCCTGCGCTATTTGGGCGATCATGAGCGTTTCACTTTCCTGAACGGCAAGATCAAAGCCGATCGCCGCGAGGTCCGGGCGAAAGGGATTGCGCGCCTCGACAAGAGCGATGACGCGTGAGATTTCGGCACGCAATCAACCAGCCACCAGCCATCCTTGGTGAGGCGGTCGGGAAGAGGTTGTCGTGATGCGTCGAAGGGCTTCATGCGCCCCGTGTTACGCGACGCTTTTGCAAAAACCGGGCCCGCGCCTCAGCAGAAAACCGGGAGTTTTGTGCAATACCTGTGCAGAAGCCCGATTTTGCGCGTCCCGCCGAACATTGCTGGCCGAGGGTATCGCATGGTGCGATGCGCTAATTTCCGCTAAGTTGGTCTCGTAAAAATCGTGGCACAGAAAGTTAGAGATTAATGGCGACATTAGCTGGACAGCGCACGCAATTCACTTGGGCGCTCCATCAGTATAATCTTGCGGAAGATGCGGAGGGGAAGGCCTTTTACGCCAAACGTATGGCGAAATATATTGCAGCCGCCCCAGCGAATGGCTTTACGCCGGAACAGGTGACTCAAGAGCAGCCCTATCCGATAGGTGAAGTCGAGAAATTTCTCCCGACTGCGGGCGCTGATCCCGAGCCAGGCATTAGTGAAGCCGAGGCGATCAAGGAGATCGCCAAAGCGGTTGAAGTCTCCGACGTTCTCCGGCTCGGCGAAGGATCGAAGACCGTTTATGCCTATGGGTATCGCTGTGCCCCCGACCGATTGAAGATCGGTCTAACCGAGCGTGATCCTGTACAGCGGATCGCGGCTCAAATCGGCACGAGTACGCCGGACAGGCCCGCGCTTTTTTGGAAATAAGGACCCATGATTGCAGCTCTCTCGAACGCGCAATCCATTCAATTTTGGAGTACCGAGGCAGCAAGGTCGATGGAGGCGGAAGGGAATGGCTCAAAACGACTCGCGAAGAGATTGTATCCATCTACAGATCAATCACGCAGTCGTGATTCCGACGGGTAACCCACGCACTCCGGATCTGGGAAGAAGAGTCGCCCCGCCGCCTCTTCTCACCCTTCCATCGGCTCGCAGCGGAAACCGTCGTCCTAGCGCTTGATGCGCACCTCCGGAGGGCGAGGGGAAATGCTGCCGTGCAGCGAAGCGTCCTCCTGTCGTAACAGCGAGCGTGGGGAATTGAAAATCAGCGATTCTGACGCTATATTGCGTCAAAAGACGCGGAAGTAAGGAATCGCAATGGGCTTGGCTCAATACGCGGAGGGCGGCATTCTCGCGCCTCGCAAGATCGCTGAAGCCTTGCGCACAACGAGCGCCGAGGTCGCGCGGACGGCTGGGCTGGGGCGCGACGCCGTGCAGCGGAAGGATCGCGTCCGTTCCGATAAGACTCAGCGCCGGCTTCGGGAGATGGTCGAGATCGTGAACAAGGTCGAGCCTCGCTTCGGCTCTCCCCTGATCGCCTATGCCTGGTATCGCTCGGAGCCCCTCCCCGGCTTTTCGGGACAGACGCCGATGCAGCTCGTACGCAACGGACGCGCCGACGAAGTGCTCGACTACATCGATGCCGTCGATGCGGGCGTCCATGCCTGATCGCGGGGATGCTTTATCGCGGTGCGCTGTTTCGTGCGCTCAATCCCATCTACGCGCGCGAGCCTTTTTCCGGCCGAGGCGCCGAGCTCTATGGTGGCCGTTTTAACCCGAAGGGTGTTCCGGCTCTCTATTCATCCCTGACCGTGATGACCGCATTGCGGGAGGCCAATCAGGCCGGCAGCTTTCAGCCCACGACACTTATTTCCTACGACGCCGAGATCGAGGACGTGTTCGATAGCCGCGAGGAGGCCGCGCTCCGAGCGGCGGGGTCGGATCCCGACACGCTCGCAGATGCCGGATGGCGTGATCAGATGGTGGCGCAAGGCGAGGCCAGGACGCAAGCTTTTGCCCGAGCCCTCATGGCCAAGGGCTATCGCGCGATGCTGGTCCGGAGCTTTGCACCAGGAACGACAGTGGCCGATCTCAACCTCGTGCTCTGGCAATGGGGTCCCTCGGCGCCGTCGCGTCTCACTCTTGTCGATGATGAGAATCGATTATCGCGCTGAAAACGTCGCAGCGCTCCGCCTCACCCCTCCACCGGATCGCAACGGAAGCCGTCGTCCCAGCGCTTGACGCGGACGACCGAGGGCGAGGGGAAATGCGCCGTGCAGCAGAGAGTGTTGGTGTCGCAATAGTGCTCGAGGAAGGAGCGCCGCGTCTTTGCGGATTGCATCATGTCGGTATCGAAGCGCGGCGAGAGCTCGGGATAACGCACCTGGAGCGGGGAGTGCATCAGATCGCCCGGCATGACGGCATCGTCCCGGCCACGCCCGAAGGCGATGGCGACATGGCCCGGCGTGTGGCCCGGTGTCGGCATGAGGCGCACATGATCGCCCAACTGGTGGTCGTCACGCACGAGCTCGGCGCGCTTTGCCTCCATGATCGGCAGCACGCTGTCGCCGAACGGCGCAACCGGCGTCTTTGCGTGCTCGCCGGCCCAATGCTTGTATTCCGTATCGGAGAACACATAGCGGGCTTTCGGAAAGGTCGGCACCCAGCGTCCGTTCTCGAGCCGCGTGTTCCAGCCCACATGATCGACATGCAGATGCGTGCACATCACGAAGTCGATATCGTCTACGCGAAAGCCGGCCGAGGCGAGCCCCTTCATGAACCGGTCATCGCTCTTCATGTTCCATTGCGGGCGAGTCGGGCGCGGCTTGTCGTTGCCGATGCAGCTGTCGACCAGGATCGTATGGTGCGGCGTGCGCACCACATAGGATTGGAAACAGAAGATCAGCGTGTCATTGGGGTCGAGCGCCTTCGGCGCGAGCCAGGATCGGTTCTCGGCCAGAAGCTCCGGGGTGAGCCCCGGCAGCACGTCCAGCGCCGGAAGGAAGGCGCCCTCCTGCTCGATGATGCGATGGATGGTGATATCGCCGACCGTCAGGCTCAGGCTCATCTTCGTTTTCTCTTGAAGCTGGGTCCATGGAAAACCGCCCCTTGAGCATCGATGCGGGACGGTGAAGGCGCGCAATGGCTCGGGTGGCGCCCGTCGCGCCTCATAAGCACTTCAGCCCGATTGGCGGGCGGCGACGACGTCCTTGAATTCGCGAAGCTGCGCGATCTTCTCGTGGAGGAGGCGTTTTTCCGCCTCACCGTGCGCGGCTTCGAGAAAGGTCTGCGCGGTGAGGATTTCCTGATCGAGCCCCGCCGGCGTCACCTCCTTCAACGGCGTGGTGCGCTCGGCAAGGATGGTGAGGCTCGTATTCGTCACTTCGGCGACGCCGCCGAACACCGCGAACTCCTTGGAAGAGCGATCGCCGTTGACGAGAATTACGCCGCCGCTGCGAAGCGAGGTGACGAGCGGGGCGTGGTTCGGCAGGACCGTGAACTCGCCTTCGGTGCCCGGCACGACGACGCTTTCCACATCGGCCGAATACAAGAGCTGATCAGGCGAGACGAGTTCGAAGCGAAAGGTTGCCATTACCTGTGACCTCAGGCCGAAGCGGCGAGCTTCTGGGCCTTCTCCACCGCCTCCTCGATGGTGCCAACCATGTAGAAGGCGGGTTCCGGCAGATGGTCGTATTTGCCCTCGCACAAGCCTTGGAAGCCCTTGATCGTGTCGGCGAGGTTCACGAACTTGCCGGGCGAGCCGGTGAACACCTCGGCGACATGGAAGGGCTGCGACAGGAAACGCTCGATTTTGCGGGCGCGGGCCACGGTGAGCTTGTCCTCTTCGGAAAGCTCATCCATGCCGAGAATGGCGATGATGTCCTGGAGCGCCTTGTAGCGCTGCAAAATCTGCTGCACCTGGCGCGCCACGTTGTAGTGCTCTTCGCCGACCACGAGCGGGGAGAGCATGCGCGACGTGGAATCCAGCGGATCGACAGCGGGGTAAATGCCCTTCTCGGCAATCGAGCGCGACAGCACCGTCGTCGCGTCGAGATGCGCGAAGGACGTGGCGGGGGCCGGGTCGGTCAAGTCGTCGGCCGGCACGTAGATCGCCTGCACCGAGGTGATCGAGCCTTTGTTCGTGGTGGTGATGCGCTCCTGCAAGGCGCCCATATCGGTCGCGAGCGTCGGCTGATAGCCGACGGCCGAGGGAATGCGGCCGAGCAAGGCGGACACCTCCGAACCTGCCTGCGTGAAGCGGAAGATGTTGTCGACGAAGAACAACACGTCCTGGCCTTGGTCGCGGAAGTTCTCGGCGACCGTGAGGCCGGTGAGACCGACGCGGGCGCGCGCGCCAGGCGGCTCGTTCATCTGGCCGTAGACGAGGGCGCATTTCGAGCCTTCGCCGCCGCCCTTCTTGTTCACGCCCGATTCGATGAACTCGTGATAAAGATCGTTGCCCTCGCGCGTGCGCTCGCCGACGCCGGCAAAGACGGAGTAGCCGCCATGGGCCTTGGCGATGTTGTTGATGAGCTCTTGGATGAGCACGGTCTTGCCGACGCCCGCGCCGCCGAAGAGACCGATCTTGCCCCCCTTGGCGTAAGGGGCGAGGAGGTCGACGACCTTGATGCCGGTCTCCAGAATCTGCGCCTCGGTCGATTGGTCGACATAGGCGGGGGCGGGCTGGTGGATGGCGCGCGTCTCCTGATGTGGGATCGGACCTGCCTCGTCCACGGGCTCGCCGATCACGTTCATGATGCGCCCGAGCGTGCCGGGACCCACCGGAATCGCGATCGGCAAGCCGGTGTCTTGCACCGATTGACCGCGCACCAGGCCTTCGGTCGAATCCATGGCGATGCAGCGCACGGTGGATTCGCCCAGATGCTGCGCCACCTCGAGCACAAGTCGAGAGCCACGGTTTTGCGTCTCGAGTGAGTTCAGGATCGCGGGAAGATGCCCCTCAAAATGCACATCGACGACGGCGCCGATCACCTGCGATACCCGTCCGATCGTATTCTCAGCCATGTCTTGCTCCCGTTCCCGCCAGCGGCACGAGGCCGGGCGTATTCAAATGACGAGGCGAAAGCCCCGTTGTCTGCCAGTCCTAGAGCGCTTCGGCGCCCGAAATGATCTCGATGAGCTCCTTGGTGATCATCGCTTGGCGCGTCCGGTTGTAGAAGATCGTCTGCTTCCTGATCATCTCGCCGGCGTTTCGGGTCGCCGAATCCATGGCGCTCATCTTGGCGCCCATCTCGGAGGCCACATTCTCGAGCAGCGCGCGATAGATCTGCACGGCGATGTTGCGCGGTAGGAGCGAGGTGAGGATTTCACCTTCATCCGGCTCGAACTCGTAAAACCCGGGCGCGCCGGTTTCGGGTTCCCCCTCCGCTGGGGTGGTGTCGGCGGGTATGATGCGCTGCGCCGTCGGGATTTGCTGGATGACGGAACGAAACCGCGCATAAAACAGCGTTGCCACGTCGAACTCGCCGTTGGCGAAACGTGCGATCACCTTGTCGGCGACGGCTTGCGCATTGCCGAAGCCGATCTGCTTCACGCCTCGCAACTCGACGACCTCGAGAATGTCCTTCTCAAACAGCCGCTTGAGGATGTCGTAGCCTTTCTTGCCGACGCAGATGAGCTTGACGCTCTTGCCTTCGCTCATGAGCGCATTCGCGCGGTCGCGAGCGAGGCGCGCGATCGACGAGTTGAACGCCCCGCACAAGCCGCGCTCCGCCGTGCAGACGATCAAGAGATGGCGCGCGTCCGATCCGGTGCCGGCAAGAAGCGGTGGGGCCGAAGAGCTCGGCACGCCGGCGGAAAGGTTGGTGAGGACGCGCTGCATGCGTGAGGCGTAAGGGCGCGCCGCCTCGGCCGCCATCTGCGCGCGGCGCAGCTTGGCAGCGGCGACCATCTGCATGGCCTTCGTGATCTTCTGCGTCGCCTTCACCGAGGCGATACGGGTACGCAGCGATTTCAAGCTCGGCATGAAATGAAGTCTCTACCTGCGTGACGGCTCTGCTGTCGGGTTTGGAAATCCGGTCTCAAGTGAGGTCTTGGCTTTGTGGTCGGGCCTTGAAATCAGCTCTGGCGGCGTTCAATGCGTCTTCGACACGGCGGCGGAAAGTGAGCGGATCGCCGATCATGCGCAGCGGCGTCATGGAGACGCCGGAGCCGCGCACCTCGACGGTGCCGTAACCCAAAATGCGGCCGAGAATCGTCTGCTCGACCTCGATCGAATCGATCTTCTCGAGGCGCTGCTCGATCGTTCGCCGCGAGATCAGCCCCCATTTGCCGATGACCTTGCGGTTGGTTACGGCAAGCTCGGTGGTGATCCGCGTGAGCCACGCCCCGAGAAGATGGAGCGCGCCGAAGATCGTGATGATCAATCCCAAGCCTCGCATCAGCCAACCGAGCCACGCCCAGAGATCGCCGCTCTTGTAGCCGATACCGAAAAGCACCAGGCCGACGACGAGCTGGAAGACCGGAACCACGAAGATGACCCAATGTTTGTGGGCCACATGCCTGACGACCTCACCCTCTCCGAGCGCTTGTTCGACATAGCTCATCGGGTCCGCGGCTCGCGCCTTATGCTCAACTGAACGTCTTGGCGAAGCTCTCGACCGCGCCTTTGAGCTTCGACGTCGTGGCATCCGACAGATCGCGTGTCGCGCGGATGTCGTCGAGAATTTCGGGATGGTTCGAACGCAGCGTCGCCAAAAGGCCGTCCTCGAAGGCTTTCACCCGATTGACGGGAAGCGGATCGAGATAGCCGTTCACGCCCGCATAGATGGCGCAGACCTGCTCTTCCATCTTCAACGGTGAAAACTGCGCCTGCTTGAGGAGCTCCGTGAGACGCGCGCCGCGATTCAGAAGGCGCTGCGTCGCCGCGTCGAGATCCGAGCCGAACTGGGCGAAAGCCGCCATCTCGCGATATTGGGCGAGCTCGCCCTTGATGCGTCCGGCTACTTTCTTCATCGCCTTGGTTTGAGCCGAGGAGCCGACGCGCGACACCGAGAGCCCCACATTCACCGCCGGACGAATTCCTTGGAAGAACAGATCCGTCTCGAGGAAGATCTGCCCGTCGGTGATCGAGATGACGTTCGTCGGAATGTAGGCCGAGACGTCGTTCACCTGCGTCTCGATGATCGGCAGCGCGGTGAGCGAGCCGTTCTTGTTGGCGTCGTTGAGCTTCGCGGCGCGCTCGAGAAGGCGCGAATGCAGATAGAACACATCCCCCGGATAGGCTTCGCGGCCAGGCGGCCGGCGCAACAAGAGCGACATCTGGCGATAGGCGACGGCCTGCTTCGAAAGATCGTCATAGATCATCACGGCGTGCATGCCGTTATCGCGGAAGAACTCACCCATGGCGCAGCCGGAGAACGGGGCGAGGAACTGCATCGGGGCCGGATCGGACGCAGTCGCCGCCACGACGATCGAATATTCGAGCGCGCCCTGTTCCTCGAGCACTTTCACGAATTGCGCCACGGTCGAGCGCTTCTGGCCGACCGCGACATAGACGCAATAGAGCTTCTGGCTTTCGTCGTTGCCGGCGTTGAGCGGCTTCTGGTTCAAGATCGTGTCGAGCGCCACTGCCGTCTTGCCGGTCTGGCGATCGCCGATGATCAGCTCGCGCTGGCCGCGGCCGATCGGAATGAGCGCGTCGATGGCCTTGAGGCCAGTCGCCATCGGCTCATGCACGGATTTGCGCGGGATGATGCCGGGCGCCTTCACGTCGACGCGGCGGCGCTCGCTCGCCGTGATCGGCCCCTTGCCGTCGATCGGATTGCCGAGCGCGTCGACGACGCGCCCGAGAAGCCCTTTGCCGACCGGAACGTCCACGATGGCGCCGGTGCGCTTCACGGTCTGGCCTTCCTTGATCTCCTGGTCGGAGCCGAAGATCACGATGCCGACATTGTCGCTCTCGAGATTCAGTGCCATGCCGCGCGTGCCGTTCTCGAACTCGACCATCTCGCCGGCCTGCACCTTGTCGAGACCGTAGCAGCGCGCGATGCCATCTCCGACCGAAAGGACCTGGCCGACTTCCGAGACCTCGGCCTCCTGACCGAAATTCTTGATCTGCTCCTTCAGGAGGGCGGAAATTTCTGCGGCCCGGATATCCATCATCTGACCTCTCGCATCGCAACGCGCAGCGCGTTGAGCTTGGTTTTCAAGGACGCATCGATCATGCGGTGGCCGAGCTTCACGACCATGCCGCCGATGATGTCGGGATTGACCTTCACCGAAAGGGTGACCTCTTTGCCTTCGGCCCTGCGAAGCGCCGATTTGAGGTCGCCCATCATCGCCTCGGGCATGGGCTCGGCGACCGTGACCTCGGCGGGCACGATGCCTTTGCGGTCGGCGAGCAGCGCCTCATAGGCGCGTGTCATCGCGGGAAGCGCGAAGAGGCGCCGCTTCTGCGCGACGAGGCGAATGAAGTTGCCCGCGATGCCGGCGATGCCCATCCGGTCGAGGATCGCGCCGACGCCCGCCTCCTGCTCTTGCGGCGTGAAGACCGGGCTTCTCACGAGCCGTTTCAGGTCGTCGCTTGCCTCGACAAGCGCCGCGAAGCGCTCGAGGTCGGCCGAAACGGCATCTGCCTGACCATTCTCGCTCGCAAGCTCGAACAGCGCGACGGCATAGCGACCGGCAACGCCCGACATGCTCGTTTCGACTTGAGCCACCCTCGATCCCGTCCATTGCCAGCGCGCCGCGAGGGCCGTAGGCCGCGGCTCAAGCGCCTTTGTTGAAATTCAAGCCAGACCGCCCCGCCGTGCCCGCGGCAGCGGAACGGAGGCGAAGGTCGCGTAACACAGGGTCCAAAGCCGCGCAACCCGCCGAGGATTCGGCGATTCCGATGGGGATCGTTGCTGTAAGATCACGCCGTGATCCGGCAAAGCGAGGCGTTTCGTGTTTCGGTGATTGCAAATGGAGAAAGGAGAAACGCGAAGGCTTACGGAGTCATCGGGCCAATTGGTAGGCGAGGAAGGTTCATCTACGGGATTAGCGGCTTTGTCATGAGGACAGTCTCGATGCCGTGACGAAATAGGCGCTCATGACCTTCATATCCGCGTGCGCGGTAGAAGCTGACGGCGGTCAGTGAAGAAAAGAGGGTCAGGCTGCTGCGACGCTGTCGGAGCGCCATCTTCTCGATGAACGCCATCAGCTTCGTCCCTATTCCGCGTCCTTGATACGATGGGTCGACGAAAACTGAATTCACCCTTTCCGGAGAGAGGCTGGCGGTGCCGATAAGCTTTCCGCTGACAAGCGCGACATAGACGAGCCGCTCCTCCATCCGGCGCGCTACCTTATGGGCCGTGACTTCCGCCAGGAGGCCCTCGATTGCGGCCGGCGCATAGTCGCGCGAATTGGTTTCAGTCACGGTGCGGACGATCAAGCGACTTATGGAGCAGGCCTCGTCCGGTCGCGCCTTTCGAATGCGACAGCGCGCCGGACGCGTCATCGTGGAACGATGAGGAACCCCCTCCACCATCGCCTCGATGCGCAGCCTCGCTTCCTCGCCGCGTTCCCGAACAAGTCTTTTGGGAGCGACATTGCGCCAAGCCATCAGCAAGGCGCCCGCCAGCGATCTCTCATCCAAGACTTCAAGCCGCAAATGGGTCGCGCCGCGCAGCCCCCACCCTCCTGGAACAGGCGCGAACATTGCGGGTTCGGCGGCGCACAGCATCTCCTGCTGCTCGCTCGTGAGCTTGGCCATCGCGACATTTTGCCGGGGTGCCAGCGTCGCGAATACCTTGTTGCACACCCGAAAATCCGGCCGCCCGCCATGCGAGCTCTCGAGCGCCTCCGGCAAAGCAAGCGCGAATTCTCGCAATCGGCCGGGCGGCATCGACATCGACCACCTCTCGAAGCTTGCTTCGCCGGTCAGCTTTACCTACCTGCCGGGCGTTAACATGGAGACTGCATCATGGAAATCGCGATTGTCGGAGCCGGCAATGTCGGTGGTGCTCTCGGAAAAGGCTGGCGCAAGGCAGGCCATCAGGTCGGCTACGCGCTCAGGGACACCGCGGGAACGAAGGCCGACGAGCTTCGCCGTGGCGGCTTCAATCTCCTCGCGATGACAGATGCCGGAAAGGCCGACGTGATCGTGCTCGCGGTTCCCTGGCCGAACCTTTCCGATGCGGCGAAGGAGCTCGGACGTGTCGACGGCAAGATCATCGTCGACGCGACGAACCCGCTCACCGCCGAAATGGAGCTCGCCCTCGGCTTCACCGATTCGGCGGCTGAGACAGTGGCTCGGCTCGCGCCGGGCGCACATGTCGTGAAAGCGTTCAACGTGACGGGTTCCGACAACATGGCCCTGGCGCATGCGTTCAAAACGAAGCCGATGATGCCGGTCGCCGGCGATGATGCGCCCGCCAAGGCCAAGGTGATGAAGCTCGCCGAGGATCTCGGCTTCGAGGCGGTCGATGCAGGCCCGCTGAAAACCGCGCGGCTGCTCGAACCCATGGCGATGTTTTGGATCAAACAGGCTTTCGTGCAAAACCAGGGGCGGGAATTCGCCTTCGCGTTGGCTCGTCGGTGAGCCTAGGTCGAGGCAGGGCAGGAAGTTCGCGCGGGATAAAAAAAGGCCCCGGAGTCCGGGGCCTTTCTTTCGTTTGAGACGAGAGCGACGTGGATCAGAAATCCATGCCGCCCATGCCGCCGCCGCCCGGCATCGCCGGAGCCGCCGCTTCCTTCTTGGGACGGTCGGCCACCATGGCCTCCGTCGTGATGAGGAGCGAGGCAACCGAGGCGGCGTCCTGAAGCGCGTGCCGCACGACTTTCGCCGGATCGATGATGCCGGTCTCGATCATGTCCACATACTTCTCGGACTGCGCGTCGAAGCCATAGGTTGCCGACTTCGAGTCGTTGATGCGACCAACGACGATCGAGCCTTCGACTCCCGCGTTCTCGGCAATCTGGCGGATCGGCGATTCGAGAGCCTTGAGCACGATGTTGATGCCGGCCTGGACGTCCTCGTTCTCGTTTTTGAGCTGCGAGACGGCCCGCTTGGCGCGCAGAAGCGCCACGCCACCGCCCGGAACCACGCCTTCCTCGACGGCGGCTCGGGTCGCATTGAGCGCATCGTCGACGCGGTCCTTCTTCTCCTTCACCTCGACCTCGGTCGCGCCGCCGACGCGGATCACCGCGACGCCGCCGGCGAGCTTGGCGAGGCGCTCCTGGAGCTTCTCGCGGTCGTAGTCGGAGGTGGTCTCCTCGATCTGCGCCTTGATCTGCCCGACGCGGGCCTGGATCTGCTGCTTCTTGCCGGCGCCGTCGATGATCGTGGTGTTCTCCTT
>JAFBAS010000178.1 GCA_019247605.1 Hyphomicrobiales bacterium | reverse complement strand
CTGAAAATACGCGCCCGCGATCTTGCCGAAGACGCCGGCGAAACCGGCCGGCGTTTGCCCGTCCTCTGGCAAATAGGAGGCGCGCAGCAAATTCTCGCCGATCTGCGCGGGCGGTGTCTTCGTCATCTGCTCGACCCCGACGACGAGGACGATGCGCGCGGCCTTCGCCTCGATCGAATTCAAGGCCTGATGCACGGCGGCGGAGCCGGTGGCGCAGGCGTTCTCGACGCGGGTCGCCGGCTTGAAACGGAAATTCTCATCGGCCTGAAGCACGAGCGCGGCGGTGAAGTCCTGCGGGCTGAACCCCGCGTTGAAATGACCGAGATAGACCTGGTCGATATCGCGCGCCGCAACGCCCGCATGTTCGAGCGCCTCGCGCGCGACGCGGGTGATCAGGCTCTCCACCGTCTCGGCATCATGCTTGCCGAAGGGGGTGTGCGCCCAGCCGACGATGCATGCGGTCATGGCAGCCTCCTCACAAGGGCTCGAAGCGATCCTCGATATGGGCCTCCACACATATTGTCCACGCAAGGCCCAAGCACAACCCGGCGCGCAGCCTGCCTCACCTCCCCGGCGTCACGCGGCGCATGGTGAGGTTGAACCGCCCACCCTCGGCAAGGAGGGTCGACGTTCCGGCCAGCACGCGATCGATGCCGTGGAAGGCAAGGCGCGACGGTCCGCCGAAGACGAAGACGTCTCCGCTCGCGAGCTTCACCGAGCGTGTCGCATCTCGGCGTTTCGTGCCGCCGATCCGGAAGATCGCCGTATCACCGAGCGAAAGCGAGACCACGGGCGCGTTGAACTCGCTCTCGTCTCGATCCTGATGAAGGCCAAGGCGCGTGCCGTCCGCATAATGGTTCACGAGGCAAGCTTCGGGCGGGGAGGGAAACCCGGAAAGCTCTCGCCAAGCGGCCATGAGCGCCTCTGGAATCGATGGCCAAGGCGCGCCGGTTTCGGGATGGATTTCCTGATACCGGTAGCCATCGATGTCGGAGACCCAGCCGAGTGGCCCGCAATTCGTCATCCGCACCGAGAAAGGCTTGCCCGAGCGCGGCATGCGCGGATGGTAGAGCGGCGCCTTGGCGATGACGCCGCGCACCCGCGCAAGCATTGCCTCTTGCGCGGCGCGATCGAGGTAGCCCGGGTAAAAGGCAGCGCCCGGCGCGATCTCGATCGATTGTCGCGCCATGAGTTCGGCCTCCCTTGGCTTGCGTTGCCGCGCCCGTTGAGAGGTAATGCGGGCGAGCGTGCAAGCCAATCCTCGCGATCAGCCGGGAAGCTTTGCGGTCTCTTCGAGCGTCGCTTTCCGGGTCATCTTGGGCATCACCTCAGCCTCGAAGAGATCGACCGAGCGGCGCGAGACCTCGTAAGGAAGATCGCCGAAGGCGAAACGGCAGAGCATGTAATTGATGCCCGCGGCCTCGGTCGCGGCGAGCATGCGCTCGCGTACCGCGTCCGGCGTGCCCACGAACGCAAAGCCGCCGCGCACAAAATCCGTGAA
The DNA here is from genome assembly GCA_019247605.1 of Hyphomicrobiales bacterium. Lineage (GTDB taxonomy): Bacteria > Pseudomonadota > Alphaproteobacteria > Rhizobiales > Beijerinckiaceae > GAS188. The sequence goes on along the minus strand of JAFBAS010000178.1, from coordinate 12,401 downwards.
ATCTTCCGGCAGGACCACGTTTGGCGGCTTGGTGCCGTGACGGTTCCAGAGGAGCATGAAGCTCCTGAACCATTTCTCGTAAGCGGGCCTTCCCGCTTTCATCGCCGCGTTCTCGGTTTCGGCCACGATGATATGGCGTGCCATGCCGATGAAGGGCAGCGCTTCGGGTCGGTGGCCGAGCTTCTCCCATTCCTCGCGGTAACGATCCGTGATGGCGCGCGCCCGTGCCGCGGGCGCATTCGTCACGCAATTGACGCGGTGCTCGGCGAACCAGCGCGTGCCCTCCGGCGAGGAGGTGCCGCACCAAAGAGGCGGGTGCGGCTTTTGCACGGGCGTCATCTCGATCGGCACCTCATCGAAGCGGAAATGCTCCCCCTTGAAAGTGAGCGTCCCCCCGGCAAGGGCCTTGAGGATCACGGCGCTCGCCTCGACGTAAAGTCCTTGGGCTTTCTCGGGCGCGACACCGTAATAGGCGAGCTCATGTGGCGAGATGCCCTTGCCGATGCCGAGCTCGAGACGCCCACCGCTCATCTGATCGAGCATGCAGATCTCTTCGGCGAGACGGAGCGGATGATAGAGCGAGAGCGTGTGCACGAGCGCGCCGAAGCGCAAGCGTTTCGTCCTTTGCGCGACGGCGGCGAGGAAGACGCCTGGCGAAGGCGCCATGCCGAGCGGCGTCGCATGGTGCTCGGCGAGATGGTAGGCGTGAAAACCGGCGCGGTCATAAGCTTCGATGAGCTTCAGCCGCTCTTCGTATTGGCGTCCCAAGGGAACCGCGCTTTGGTCCATGTGGTCGAAGACGCCGAATGTCAGGCTCATAAGAATCGTTTCCCAAAGGGGACGAAGACGGGCAATCTTAAGGACCGCTAAGCCGCTTTCGCTTCAAACTTCCGGACCTTGATTTTTCCGGCATTTCGACGGGCTTCCCAAAGATTCCATGTCATCTGCATGCGAAGCCAAGTGTGGGCCGTGCTCCATCCCACCTTCTCGAGCCTGATAGCCATTTCCGGCGAAACGCTGCTATGCCCGTTCAAGAGATCGGACAAAGCCTTGCGTGTCACGCCGAGGCCTCTCGCGGCCGCGGTGACGGTCAGCCCGAGGGGCTTGAGGCAATCCTCCCAAATGCTCTCGCCGGAATGCGACGGGTTATGCCTTCGCATGTCGCTTGGCTCAGTTCCGCAGCACTTGCTTCTCGCGCACGAGCGTATCCTCGCCGAGGCGGTAGAGAAGCGGTTCGCCGGTCGCGATCTCGAGCTTCAGGATGGTTTTCGTGTCGAGATGGTCGAGAACCATGACAAGCGCGCGAAGCGAGTTGCCGTGAGCGGAAACGAGCACGCGCCGCCCCGCCATCACGCGCGGCAGGATGTATTCGAGATAATACGGAAGCACGCGCGCCGCCGTGTCCTTGAGACTTTCCCCGCCAGGGGGTGCCACGTCATAGGAGCGGCGCCAGATATGGACCTGCTCCTCGCCCCAGCGCTTTCTCGCATCATCCTTGTTGAGCCCTGAAAGATCGCCGTAGTCGCGCTCGTTCAGCGCGGCGTCTTTGAACGTCTCGAGTCCCGGTTGGCCGATCTCGTCGAGCATCAACGTCAAGGTTTCCTGCGCGCGCGACAACACCGAGGTGAAGGCTACGTCGAACGAGACGCCGAGGCCTTTCAGCCTCGCGCCCGCGGATTTAGCCTCCGCGATGCCTTGCTCGGTGAGACCAGGGTCCTTCCAGCCTGTGAAAAGGTTCTTGAGATTCCACTCGCTCTGGCCGTGGCGCACGAGCACGAGAAGTCGGTCCATGAGGCTCCCCTTGGGTCCGTCGAACTTCGGTCAGCCCGGTAGCCCGAGCACGTCAGCCATCGAATAAAGGCCGGGCTTCTTGCCTCGTCCCCAAAGCGCGGCGCGCACCGCGCCCGAAGCGAAAAGGCTGCGGTCCTCGGCATGATGCGAGAGTGTCAGGCGCTCGCGCGGGCCGGCGAAGATCACGCTGTGGTCCCCTGTCACCGAGCCGCCCCGCAAGGCGGCAAACCCGATATCGCCCTCGCGCCGCTCACCCATGTGGCCGTGGCGCCCGCTCACGGAGTGAGCCGAAAGCTCGATGCCACGCCCCCGTGCGGCCGCCTCGCCGAGAAGGTAAGCGGTGCCCGAAGGTGCATCGACCTTGTGCCGATGGTGCATCTCGACGACCTCGACATCGAACTCGGCCCCGAGCGCCGCCGCTGCCTGCTTGACGAGACTTGCGAGGAGGTTGACGCCAAGGCTCATATTGCCGGATTGGATGATCACCGCGTGGCGCGCCGCGGCCCTGATTTTTGCCATATCGGCCTCGCTCAATCCCGTGGTGCCGATCACGTGGACGAGTCTTGCTTGCGCGGCGAGCGCGGCGAAGGCGACCGAAGCGGCAGGCGTGGTGAAATCGAGCACGCCATCGGCTTTGGCAAATGCCGTCAAGGCATCGCAGGTAAGCGGAACCTCCAACGGCTGCGTGCCGGCGAGCGTGCCTGCATCCTTGCGGAGCTGCGGGTGGTTCTCCCGTTCGATGGCGGCCGAGAGCACGCAACCCTTGGTCTCGCGAATGGCGCGAATGAGGGTCGAGCCCATCCGCCCGCCCGCGCCGACAACCACGAGGCGCATATCGGTCATGTGACGCTCTCTTCGATCGATCCGTTAGGGCCTCTTAGCGAGAGGACGCTCCGATGAAAAGGCGCAGCTCTCGCGGCTTCGCCTCACGAGCACAGACGCGATCGCTCGGCAATCCGTGGTAGGAAGCGGGCGTGAGCGGCATGGCCCGAACCCATTCCCCTACGCATGCGCCTTTGAGCGCAAGGCGCAGACGCGCCCGCGGCATTGCGCTTGTCGCTCTCGCGAGCGTCGTGTGGAGCACGGGTGGGCTCTATGTGCGCTTTCTCGATCTCGACCTGTGGACGCTGCAAGCCTGGCGCTCGCTGTTCAGCGCCCTCTCGCTTCTCGCCGTGGTGCTCCTCGACAAGGGCCGCGACGCGCCGAAGGCCTTTCGCGACATGGGCGTGCTTGGGCTTTTGGCCGCTCCGATCGCGGGGGTGTCCATGATCTGTTTCGTGGCCGCCCTGAAGTTCACGACCGTTGCCAATGTGATGGTCATCTACGCGACGGTTCCTTTCGTGGCGGCGGGCGTCGCTTACTTGTGGGTGCGCGAGAGGATCGAGCGGCGAACCCTGATTGCAAGCGTGCTCGCGCTCCTCGGCGTCTCCATCATGGCAGGCAATGCGACGCGGGCCGCCGACCTCCTGGGAAACGCGCTCTCTTTCCTCATGACGCTGTCCTTTTCCGTGCTTCTCGTGATGGCGCGCCGCTATCCCTCGATGGCGATGGCTCCCATCAATGCGCTCGGCGCCCTTCTATGCGCGGCGTTTTGCTTTCCGCTCGTCACTGGCGGCGTGCCGAGCCTGAGCGAAATGCTGACGCTCGCGGTCTTCGGCGCGACCACGACCGGCTTCGCCTATTTGCTTTTCCTCAATGGAGGCCGCTTGATTCCCTCGAGCGAAGCCGGCCTCGTGGGGCTTCTCGACGTGCCCTTGGCGCCGCTTTGGGTGTGGCTCGTGTTCGGCGAGGAGCCCGCCGGCTCCGCCTTGATCGGAGGAGGGATCGTGCTCGCCGCGCTCGTGTGGTGCCTGTCGGGCTTGCGCGAGCCCGAAGTCGAAAGCGAAGGCGGTGTTTCTAGTGTGCGGGCAGAGGATGGGCCCTGAGCCAGCGCAGGACCTCATCAGCGCTCTCGTTGGGGGGAAAGACGGGGTAGAAGACGTGCTCGATACGCCCCTCCCGAATGACGAGTGTGAGGCGCTTCACCAGCCGCGTGCCGTCCACCACAAAGGTCGGCAGGCGCAAGGCATCGCAAAGCTCGAACTTGGCGTCGCTGAGCACCGCGAAGGGAAGGTGAAGGCGCTCGCTCATCTCCTTCTGGTACGCCGTGCTCTGCGTGCTGAGGCCGAACACGTCGGTCTGGAGCTCGCCAAGCTCCGCGTGGTGGTCGCGAAAACTGCAACTTTGGGGCGTGCAGCCGCGCGCGCCGGGAATGTCATCCCATCCTTCTGGAAGCGCTTTTCCGGGCACCCCGGTCATCGGATAGCAATAGATGACCGTTCGTGGGGCCCGCAGTGCCAAAAGGTCCACGCTCGCGCCGGAAGTGGAAGGGAGCGAGATCCTCGGCAAAATCATGCCGACAAGATGGGCGGCCGCGCCATCGTCGACCGGGCGCGGCAAATCTGGCGGAAGAGGAAAGGCCGTCTCTTTTTGCATCTGCGCCTCCGTTCTTTACGATCGTATTTGGTTGCCCGTCCCGAACGACATCAAGGCTTGCTCGGATCGAAGCGCTTCTTCAACCCTTGCCAGCATTGCGCATAATCGGCATCGAGCACATCGAGCTCGGCTGCGTATTTCGTTACCCTTTGCGGGAAGCGCGTCTCGAACATGAAGGCCAAGGTGTTCGTGAGCTTCACCGGTTTCAGCTCGGTTTCGGACGCATGCGCGAAAGCCTCCGCATCCGGGCCATGGGGCAACATGCAATTGTGCAGGCTGATGCCGCCCGGCACGAAGCCTTGGGGCTTGGCATCGTAGACGCCGTAAATGAGCCCCATGAACTCCGCCATGATGTTCATGTGATACCAAGGTGGGCGGAAGGTATTTTCCGCGACCGACCAGCGCTCCGGGAAAATGATGAAATCGACATTCGCCGTCCCGGGCGTCTCCGAGGGCGCGGTGAGCACGCTGAAGATCGACGGATCGGGATGATCGAATGAGATCGCGCCCACCGGCGAAAAGCGACGCAGATCGTATTTGTAGGGCGCATAATTGCCGTGCCAGGCGACGACATCGAGGGGTGAGTGGAGAAGCTCGGTGGCAAAGAGTTGCCCACCCCATTTGACGTAGAGCTTCGAGGGCTTCTCCTTGTCTTCGAACGCCGCGATGGGCGTGAGGAAATCGCGGGCGTTCGCGAGGCAGTTCGCGCCGATCGGCCCACGCTCCGGCAGAGTGAAGGCGCCCCCGTAATTCTCGCACATATAGCCGCGAGCCGCACCGTCGGTGAGCTCGACGCGCAACTTCACGCCGCGCGGAATGACGGCGATCTCGCCGGGCTCGATGTCGATGATGCCGAATTCCGTGAAGATACGCAGCCTTCCTTGCTGCGGCACGATCAGCATCTCGCCATCGGCGTTGTAGAAATACTCGTCCTGCATCGAGCGCGTCGCGAGATAGACATGCGCGCCCATGCCGGCGAGCGTTCCCGCATCACCCGCGGTGGTCATCGTGCGCATACCCTCGAGGAAGTTGAGCTTCTTCTTGGGCAAGGCTTGCGGACCCCAGCGCAATTGTCCGATGGGCATCTCCTGCTCATGACAAGGTGCGGTGCGCCACAGGCCGATATCGACCTTTCTGAAGCGCCCCGAGTGCTTGACGCTCGGCCTGATGCGGTAAAGCCAGGAGCGCTCGTTGGCCGCCCGAGGCGCGGTGAATGGCGAGCCCGAGAGCTGCTCGGCATAAAGCCCGTAGCGACATCGCTGCGGTGAGTTGCGTCCGACCGGCAAGGCGCCCGGAAGCGCCTCGGTTTCGAATGAATTGCCGAATCCCGACATGTAGCCTTCTGTCACGCCGATCGTGCGGCTCGGCTGCAAGGACGAAGTGATTTTCGATTCCTTGGCCTTGAGTGCCTTGGACGACGGCGTGGCGAAGGCTTGTTCTCCGCCTTGGGCTTTGCTTGTGCGGCGGCTCTCGTTTTTCCCGAACGTGCTCCTGAGCGTCTTGGGCTTGAGCGTCTTGGGCTTTGGCGCCTCGTTCATAGCGGCCTCCCTTTCGAGCCGAGCGCCCGAACCCATCAAGGAGCAAGATGGGGCTGGCCCGGATTGATTTCGGGGGCGCCGGGGGTGCACCTCGCGCAGGGCGGCGCCTCATGAAGTCAGGTAGCCTCAAGCGTCTCGAGGTTCAACTGGCGGGCACGTCCTCGTCTTTCCCAAACCGCCGTCGCCGCCGCGGAACATTCCACGATCGTCCGCGTAGATCGAGCACCGGCAAAACCGCAAAAGAAGCTTGACGAACGCATCCGCGAGACGTGAATTGTCTTTGCGCCAGAAGGACGGTTTCATGCGCATCCATATCGGCTTCGACATCGCGCTCACCTTTCCGCAAGCGACGCCGATGCTGATGATGCTCAACGTCCACCCCTCGCGTCGCGACGCGCTCATCGTGCCGGATCGCTTGCGCCTCGATCCGAAGGTTCCACTCGCGACTTATATCGACGGCTTCGGCAATCTGTGCACGCGTGTGGTCGCGCCCGCTGGTGTGTTTCGTGTCTTTGCCGACGCCGTGATCGCCGACAGCGGACTGCCCGATCGCGTCGTCCCGGGCGCGCGCGAGGTGCCGATCGAGGCGCTCCCGAGCGACACCCTCGTCTTCCTCCTCGGCAGCCGTTATTGCGAGACCGACACCCTTTCGCAGATGGCGTGGGAGCGCTTCGGCAAGTTCAAGCCGGGTTGGGAAAGGGTGCAGGCGATCGTCGATTTCGTTCACAACCATGTCGAGTTCGGTTACCCGCACGCGCGAGCGACGCGAACCGCGGGTGAGGCGCATGCGGAGGGGCGTGGCGTTTGCCGGGATTTCGCGCATCTTTCGATCGCGCTGTGTCGCGCCATGAACATCCCGGCGCGCTACGCCACCGGTTATCTCGGCGATATCGGAGTGCCGCGCGATCCCGCGCCCATGGATTTCAGTGCCTGGTTCGAGGTTTTCCTCGAAGGGGCCTGGTACGCCTTCGATGCTCGCCACAACCGGCCGCGCATCGGGCGCATCGTGATGGCTTATGGCCGCGATGCCACGGACGTCGCCTTGACCAACACCTTCGGAGCCCACACTTTGAGCAAGTTCGAGGTTTGGACCGATGAAATTCCGGACGGGTTCGCCTTGCCCGCACGACCGGCCGCGGCTTGATCCGAGATTGCAATATTTCGCATACAGTCGTGATTAACGCCAAACCAGGAAATCCACCTCTCCGCTTTGACGAGCCGGGCTTCGCGCGGTAGCTTCCCAACAGTCACAAGCAAAAATTGTGCCGACTTCGCCGATTCCTGGCGGATCCTGGCGCAAACACGAAATTTGCGGGGTTCAGGCGAAGCGATGGCGTTGTCAAATCGGCTCGAAATGCGCCAGGGCCAATCCCTGGTGATGACGCCGCAGCTCCTGCAGGCGATCAAGCTCCTGCAGCTTTCGAGCCTCGATCTCCTCGCCTATGTCGAAGCCGAGCTCGAACGCAATCCGCTCCTCGAACGTGCCGAGGGCGAAAGCGACGAGAGCCCGGCGGTCGCCGACGGCGAAGGCCCGCAAGACGAGCTGAGAGAGGTCACCGATGGCGACGAAGCTGGGCTCGACGACTCGAGCCCAAGCGAAGATTTGCCGGTCGAGAGTTCCTCTAGCGAATGGAGCGGCGAAGGCGCCCTTCCCGACCAGGCTGAAATCGAGGAGCGCTTCGGCACCGTTATCGGAGACGTTTTTCCCGATGAAGCGCCCATGGCTGAACCCTCCCGGCTTTCCCCGCCCAGCGAGCCCGGCCTCGTCGCGGGATCAGCGCCTTTGGCGGGCGGCAACTCGCTTGATGGCGAGGGCAGCAATCTCGAAGCGTATGTATCGACACCCGTTTCCCTGCATGAGCATCTCATCGTTCAGCTCGGTTTTGCGACAAATTCTCCCGTCGATCGCTTGATAGGGCGTGAGCTCATCGATGGCATCGACGAGGCCGGCTATCTGAGACTCGACCTTTCCGAGCTTGCGTCGCGTCTCGGTGTGGCGTCCTCGCGCGTCGAAGAGGTTCTGACGCTCGTGCAGCGGTGCGAGCCGACGGGGGTCGCTGCGCGTTCGCTCGCAGAGTGCCTCTCGCTTCAGCTCGCCGAACGAGATCGGCTCGATCCGGCCATGAAAGCCCTGCTGACGCGGCTCGATCTCGTCGCCAAGCGTGAGGTCAACGGCTTGGCGCGGATCTGCGGCGTCGACGAGGAAGACATCGTCGACATGCTGGTCGAGCTGCGCTCGCTCAATCCGAAGCCGGGTCTCGCCTTCAGCGGCGGCATCGTCGAGACCGTTGTCCCCGACGTCGAGGTCCGCGCCAATCCAGACGGGAGCTGGCGTGTCGAGCTCAACCCGGCGGCCCTCCCGCGCGTGCTCGTGAACCAGGACTATCACGCAAAAGTGGCCTCGGCTCCGCTCAAGGCCGGCGAGAAGGCCTTCATCGCCGAGTGCCTGCAGAATGCAAATTGGCTGACGCGCAGCCTCGAGCAGCGGGCCCGCACGGTGCTCAAGGTCGCAAGTGAAATCGTGCGCCAGCAGGATGCCTTTTTCGCGCAAGGGGTCGAACATTTGCGCCCCTTGAACCTCAAGGTTATCGCCGACGCGATCTCGATGCATGAATCGACCGTGTCGCGCGTGACCTCGAACAAATACATTGCCACGCCGCGCGGCCTTTTCGAGATGAAGTATTTCTTCTCTTCGGCCATTCAGAGCGCGGATGGCGGGGAGGCGCTCTCCGCGCAAGCCGTTCGCTTCAAGATCAAGCAATTGATCGAGGCGGAGGATCCCGCCGTCATCCTCTCGGACGACACGATCGTGCGGCATTTGCGCGAGAGCGGCGTCGATATCGCCCGCCGTACGGTCGCGAAATATCGCGAAAGCATGGGGATCGCATCTTCCCTCGAGCGGCGTCGGTTGAAGGCGAAGCCTGGATTTGCGACCGCCTCACGCTCGAGTTTTTCGGAGCGGCGCATGGCGCCCCCGTGCTAAGGCAGGGCCCCGCAACGCTGCCGAAACCCCTCCGATGTTCGACGCGCTTCTCGTGGTGCTGCCCGTGTTCGGCGTCATCTTTCTGGGCTATGTCGCGCGGCTCGCCCGCTATGTGACGGATCGCATGGGCGATGGCCTGTCCGAGTTCGTGAACGACATCGCGATCCCTTTTCTCATCTTCCAGACCTTGTCCACGGCCCGTATCCCGAGCGAGCAACCCTGGGGTTATTGGATCTCCTATTTCGGCGGCGTCGCCCTGGTCTGGACTCTCGCCATGTGGATTGCGGGGCGGTTCTTCCACTACGCTCGCTTGCCGCGCGTGGTCGCGGGTTTCGCGGCCGGTCAGGCGAACACCGTGCTCGTCGGCATCCCGCTCATCCTCAAGGCTTTCGGCAAAGCGGGCGAGGTGCCGCTCTTTCTGCTGATCGCGGTTCATCTGCCCGTCACGATGACGGCGGCGACCGTGCTTGCCGAAGGCGGCCATCTGCGAGTGACCGCGATCCTCTTTCGCCTCGCCCGCCATCCCATCTTGATCGCCATGGCGCTCGGCGCGGCGGCGCGCCTGCTCGGCACCTCGCCCGCCGAGGTCGCGCCGGTGAAAACGGTGCTCGACATGGTGGCGGCCTCCGCGGTCCCGTGCGCGCTCTTCTCGATGGGGATTGCGATGCGCCGTTACGGTCTCCAGGCCGGCATTGCACTGCCCGCGATCGTCACCGCGATAAAGATCGTGCTTCATCCGCTGATCGTTTATGTCCTGGCCGCGAAGGTCTTCGCCATCGATCCGGTCTGGGCGGGCGTCGCGACCTTGTTTGCCGCGTGTCCTTGCGGCATCAACGCCTATCTCTTCGCCTACAAATACAAGGAGGCGGCCGATTTTGCCGCGACCGCGATCGCCACCTCGACGGCCAGTGCCGCGGTGACCGTCACGTTGTGGATCTGGTATCTCGCCCCGCAGGCGGGTCCTTGAGCGACGTCCGCTTTGTCATAGGCGCGATGCGCGCGCGCCCTGCCCGCCTGCCTCACGCGCAAAGTCCGACGCGTCTTCGTATATCGAGCGGCGTCATTCCGCTCGCCCGCAGCTCCCGCAGGCTGGTCGAGGCGATGCTCTTCGAAAGCTTTCGCCCGTCCTCATCGAGAACGAGCCGGTGGTGATGATAGGAAGGCTCGGGAAGCGCCAACAGTTTTTGCAGAAGCCGGTGGAGCGAAGTCGCGGCGCGCAAATCGTTCCCACGCACCACCTGCGTCACGTCCTGCGCCGCATCGTCGACAGTGACGGCAAGGTGGTAGCTCGAAGGCGCGTCGCGGCGAAGCAAGATTACGTCGCCCCAGGCGAGCGGATCGGCTGCGACGTTACTCCAGGGTGATGAGGGCTCGGCTGACTCATGCTCACGCCAAGCCAGCGGACCGGCACTTGCGCTTGCCTGCGCCACGCGAAGGCGCCAAGCATGCGACTCACCGGCGCCGATCCGGGCGGTGGTCTCATTCGCCGTGAGATCGCGGCAAAATCCAGGGTAGAGCGCGGCCCCATCGGGGTCGCGCGGCCACTCTTCGCCGCTTTGCGCTTCGCGCACCGCGATGGCGCGGTTGAGCGTCGCGCGCGAGCAGAAGCAGGGATAGACGAGTCCGCGGCGCTCGAGAATCTCGAAGCGCTCGCGGTGGAGGTCGAGATGCTCGCTCTGGCGCCAGACCGGGCGCTCGAAATCTATGCCCAGCCATTCGAGGTCCTCGAGGATCGCGGTCTCGAATTCAGGTCGGCAGCGCGCAGGATCGATGTCCTCGATGCGAAGCAGGAGCTTTCCACCGCAGGCTCGCGCCGCATCGGCGTTGACGAGCGCCGAAAGCGCATGGCCAAGATGCAGATGGCCGTTCGGGCTCGGGGCAAAGCGAAAGACGGCCGCGCAAGCCGCCTCTCTAGACACGGCCGTCTCTCACCGTCTTCGCCTTTTCGACCGCGGCACGCGCGTTCCTGGCGATCTCGACGAAACGGCCCTCCCTGATCTGGTCCGAACGCGCGATCCAGGTGCCACCGATAGCCATGACGCTTTCGAGCTTCAACCAGTCGCCGAGATTGTCGACACTCACGCCTCCCGTCGGGATGAAGGAAAGGCCAAGATGCGCGAAAGGTGCGGCGATCGCTTCGAGCGCCTTCGGCCCACCCGCTATCCCCGCCGGGAAGAATTTCATGATGCGCACACCTTGCGCCACCGCGGCCGAGATGTCGCTCGGCGTCATGACACCGGGCACGAAGGGAAGCGCCAGCTTCGACGCCGCATTGACCATGGCTGCATCGAAGCCGGGCGCGAGAGCAAATCGAGCACCGCTCTTGCGCGCCGCTTCGAGCGAGGCAAGGTCGAGTACGGTGCCGGCGCCGACGAGAATCTCCGGCCGCTCCGCCGAGAGCTTTTCGAGCACGCGGGCCGCCGACCGTGTGCGGAAGGTGATCTCCGCGATCGGCAAGCCACCTTCGAGAAGCGAATCGGCGAGCGCGAGAGCGTCCTCGGCGCTTTCGATGGAGATGACTGGAACGACGCCGATCGCGGCGATCGTCCGGAACGGCTCCGTCATGCGAGGCTCGGTGCAAGCGCTCGTCACGTCAGAGCTTGCCCGCCGCTTTCAATATGCTCTGCGCATGATGCATGCCGGTGTTCGCCGCCGGCACACCGGCATAGATGGCGATCTGCATCAGCGCCTCCTTCACGTCCTCGAGCGTGAGCGAGCCTTGCTCGATGCCGGCGCGAAGATGGAGGCAGAACTCCTCCCAGCGACTGAGCGAGGCTGTGATGGCGAGCACCAAGAGGCGCCGTGTGCGTTGGTCGAGCCCCGGTCTCGTCCAGATCTCACCCCAGGCGATGCGCGTGATGAAGTTTTGGAATTCGCCGGTGAGCGCGTTTCGCGCGGCAAGCGATTTGTCGACCCATTCATCCCCGAGCACCGCGCGGCGCATGACAAGGCCGGCCTCGAATAGCGCGTCGCGTGCACCCGAAACATCCCTGCCGCCGCCCTCAGCGGTGAGGAAGGCAAGGAGGGTGCCCGCGAAAGCTTCCGGCTTTTCGACCGCCGAGAGATGTGCGGCATCGAGCGTCACGGATCTCGCGCCCGGCACGGCTTTGGCGATGAGCTCGCCATGTTCGGCAGGCGGCGTCGACACGTCTTGCGCCCCGTTGATGACGAGGAGGGGCGCCCGCACGCGTGCGAGCTTGTCCTTCAGCCTCATTCCCGCGATCGCCATGCAGCAGCCCGCATAGCCTTCCGGATCGGTCGCAAGAAGCGTCGCGCGCGTGCTGCCGAGAAGCGGCGGCTTGCGGTCGCGAAAACATTGCGTGAAGAACCGGCCGAGCACCGCCTCGATAACGGCCTGCATGCCTTTCTGTCGCACGAGCATCGCGCGCTCAGCCATGAGATCGGGCGACATTTGCGCCGAAGTGTTCGCTGCGATGATGCGCTCGACACGTTGCGGATGCTCGCTTGCCAGCTCGAGCGCCGTCATGGCGCCCATCGACAGGCCGCACACATGCGCGCGCGCAACGCCGGCCGCGTCGAGCACGGCGAGCGCATCCTGTGCGAGCATCGAAAGCGTGTAATCTCCCTTTGCTGCGTCGGACGCTCCATGGCCG
>JAFBAS010000126.1 GCA_019247605.1 Hyphomicrobiales bacterium | reverse complement strand
ATCGCCGCAATGAGCCCGATCGCGCCCTCTCTCGCTACTCAAGCCCAGAGCCCGGAGGCGGGTGCGCTGCGCGTCAACGAAGCCCTGCAGCCCAAGGTCGAGCGCGAGCAAAAAAGAAGGCAGGAGACGGAAATTTCGGCCGAGCTTCTCGCGTCCGCGACGGAGCTTCTGCAGACGAAGGATTTCGCCCAGATGACGGCTGACGAGATCGCCGAAGCAAGGCGCCGGATCGCCGCACTCGTGATGCCGCAAGACGCCGTGAAAACGCGCCGCTTCATCGGCGATCCGCGCGGCGCACGCATCGATCCGCGTGCGAGCTTTCGGCGTTCCTTGCGGTCGGGCGGCGCGGTTATCCAGCTTGCACGCCGGCGCCCACGGCTGCGTCATCCGCCAGTCGTCGCGCTTTGCGACGTCTCCGGCTCGATGGACGAATACACACGCATTTTCCTCCATTTCCTGCACGCTCTGATGGAAGCGAGAGGGCGAGTGCAGGTGTTTCTGTTCTCGACACGGCTCACCAATGTGACGCGCCAGCTTCGCGCGCGTGATCCTGACGAGGCTTTGGCTCGTTGCGGAGCCGTCGTGAAGGATTGGGCGGGCGGCACGCGAATTGCCGATGCACTGCACGATTTCAACCGCGACTGGTCGCGGCGGGCGCTTTCAGGAGGGCCCATCGTGCTTTTGTTCACCGATGGTCTGGAGCGCAGGGTCGATCATGACCTCGCCTTCGAGATCGATCGGTTGCATCGGTCCTGTCGGCGTCTCGTCTGGCTCAATCCGCTGTTGCGCTATGGAGGGTTCGAGGCGCGCGCGGCCGGCATTCGAGCGATGCTGCCTTATGTCGACGAGTTCCGCCCGATTCACAATTTGGCGTCCATGGCCGACCTTTGTTCGGCGCTCGAGGTCGGCCGCGCCGAGAAGACCGATCCGCGCCGTTGGGTCGCGGCCGCCGCCTAGCGGCCGTCCACATCGAAAAGCTGCTTCCCCTTTTCTCGAGCATGCTCTAGCGCATCCTCGAGAAAGCCCATCGAGGGGACATCCGCCATGAGCCGCATCGTCTACGTCCTGAACGGCCCGAACCTGAACCTTCTCGGGAAACGCCAGCCGCATATTTACGGCCACGAAACGCTTGCGGATGTCGAGCGCGACTGCCTCGCGCTCGCCAAGGACCTGAAGCTCGAAATCCGCTTTCACCAAAGCAATCGGGAATATGAGATCATCGACTGGATCCACGCGGCGCGCGAGGAGGCAGGAGGGATCGTCATCAACCCGGCTGCCTTCACGCATACTTCGGTCGCGATCCTGGACGCCCTGAACGCTTGCGACTTTCCGATCTTCGAGGTGCATATCTCGAACGTGCACCGGCGCGAAAGCTTCCGCCATCATTCCTATGTCTCGCTCAGGGCCGACGGCGTCATCGCCGGTCTGGGCACGCAAGGCTACGGTCTCGCGCTCCAGCGCCTCGCAAGGCTCATCGACGACAAGAAATCTTGACCTCTACCCGCACGAGCGATCAAGGCTCACGTCATCTGCGATCATTGCCACGATCGCAGCAATCCGGACATCATCAAGCGCGAAGGAGCCTCGATGCTGCAAAGCATCTCCCGCAATAAACCCTGGACGTTGCTGGGCGGACTGTCCTGACTACGTCACAAACCCGGTGGCACCCCTTGGCGGCTCGCATGAGGTGCTAGGCCGTGTAACCCTAAACCCAGCGGCATAATGCGAAGGCAATGTCCGCTTTGCCCCTGTAGCGGCCGGAGTTGTGAGGCAGCGCAAAATGTCGCGATGGGCCAAGAGCGACGTCGGCTTGTCTATTCAATCACTTCATCGGCGCGTCCGAGCATTGTTGCCGGTATATTGAAGCCAAGCGCCTTCGCGGTCTTCAGGTTGATGGTCATTTCGAATTTGGTCGGAAGCTGAACTGGCAGGTCGGCAGGCTTGGCGCCCTTCAGAATGCGATCGACGTAAGTTGGCACACGCCGCCAGAGATCTATAGCGTCATTTCCGTAGGAAATCAGGCCGCCCGCAGCGACCATGAACCGATATGGGTAAATTGTCGGCACGCGGTGACGCTCGGCAAGCGAATTGATCAGATCGAGATAATCTCGCGTGGTCATAAAAATGTCCGGCATCAAAACGAGTCCGGTGTCCGGCCGTCCGACCAGACTCTCGAAAGCATGCTCGATATCGACCGCCGAACGAACGGGAGCGGCAATGGGCTCGATGCCATTCGAGCGCGCGGCGGCTTCGAATGTCTGCTGGTAAAAAGCGAAATAGGGAGCGGTCTCCGGGTTGAACATCAGCGCGGCACGCGCGACCCGAGGTGCGATATCCTTGAGTATTTCGATCCACTTGCCGCCCAAGGACGCCTCAATATTGATGAATCCGGTGATGTTTCCGCCGGGGCGCGCCAGGCTCGCGACAAACCCGCCTCCGACGGGATCGGAAACGAAAACAAACACGATTGGTATGGTGCTTGTCTGGCGTTGCAGCGCCGCGACCGACGGCGTCGTTTGCGCAACTATCACATCCGGTTGCAGGGCGACCAGTTCCTTCGCCATGGCGTGCATGCGCTCGACATCAGCCGCAGCAAAGCGGTAATCGATCTGAACATTCCGGCCTTCGATCCATCCGAGCTCGTCAAGCGCGGCGTTGAAGGCCGCAACGCCCGCTGCTATTCCCAAATCGCCCGCAGCGCCGCCACTGAGTAGGCCGATCCTCCGCATTGGCCTGTTCTGCGCGCGCGCCGCCAGTGGCCACATCGTCGCGCCGCCGACCAGTTTGATGAACTCGCGCCGTTTCATTGAGATAATTAGCCCCACCACTCTTAGTCGGGAGCCTAAGTAATTTTCTGGCAGGCGTCTACCGACTAGCCCTAAATGTCGGCTCTGGGTCATTGTCGACGATTTCGGCGAGGATTGTTGATTGGTTGATGTCCGCTCCCGTCCGTAAGCGCCGTACCAGGAGCGTTGCAGTCG
>JAFBAS010000136.1 GCA_019247605.1 Hyphomicrobiales bacterium | reverse complement strand
GCGCCCCCGAGCGCCTTGAGCGAAAGCGGCGTGGCACTCGTCACCCCTGCGCCGAGCCCCAGGTCGACCGCACTGCCATCGGGCGGAAAGGCGATTTTGAGCGCTTCCGTGGTGGTGATTCCGGCTCCCTGTGGCGGCAATTCCTCTTTTGAGGCGAGATGGCGAAGAGGGGGCGGCAGAGCCGCCGTGCTGCGGGCGAAAAGCGCGTCGGGCGGAGCCGGAATAGTTTCAACGTCGCGGCCGAGCCTCGCGAAGGCATCGAACAGGAGCGGAGCCGCCGTGACACGCCCGACGAGACCTGGGACAGCCCCATTGTCGGGCCTTCCGACCCAGACCGCGATCGTCGTCTTGCGATCGAACCCGACCGCCCAGGCATCGCGATAGCCGTAAGACGTCCCTGTCTTGAAGGCGATGCGGTCCGCCGAGGCGTTGAGCGGCGGCGGAGCGCCCCTGAGAATATCCGCCACGTACCAGGCGGGTACCGCTTCGGTGAGCCGATGGGGAGCTTTGGGGGCCTGGCCTGGCCGCCGCACGAGCGCGGGAACATCCCCTCCCCGGGCGAGCCCCGCATAAAGTCGAGCCAGATCCTCGAGCGTGATGCCAAGCCCGCCGAGGGCGACCGCGAGGCCTGGCTCAGCCTCTTTCGGCAGCACGATGCCCGCGCCTGCCGCACGCAATTGCGCGACGAAGCGCTCCGGCCCGATCTGTGAAAGAAGCGAGACCGCGGGCAGATTGAGCGACATCTGCAAGGCGCGCCGCGCCGTGACCGCACCTTGGAAAGCGAGGTCGAAATTCTCCGGCGTATAGCTGCCATAACGCGCGGGGCGATCATCGATGATCGTCTCGGGATGGGCAATGCCTTCCTCGAAGGCGAACGCATAGATGAAAGGCTTGAGCGCCGAGCCCGGTGAGCGCAAGGCCCGCGCCATGTCGATCGAGCCTGAGCGATTCTCCGAGAAAAAATCCGGTGACCCGACATGGGCTCGCAACTCACCGGTGGCGTTGTCGATAACCAGGATGGCGGCGGAGAGGTGAGGCTCGAGCGCGGCAAGACGCTGTCGCGCCAGGGTCTCGAGCGTGGCCTGCAGCCTCGCATCGATCGTGAGCCTGATCACGCGCTCCTCGGGCGCCTCATCGTGCACCTGATCGAGGGCCTCCTGGGCCGCATGCGCCGCGAGTGTCGGGAAGGCCTGCCGCTCGGTCGGAATGGGCTCGGCCTTCGCATATTCCACCTCGGCGGCACTGATGAGGCCGCTTGCACGCGCACGTTCGAGGACACGCGCGCGGGCTCGCTCGGCGGCTTGCGGGAAGCGGTCCGGCCGGCGTGTTTCCGGTGATTGCGGCAAGGCGACGAGAAAGGCGGCCTCGCCGATCGAGAGGCGTCGCGGCTCCTTGCCGAAATAGGCCAGGCTTGCGGCGCGCAACCCTTCAATATTGCCGCCATAAGGAGCAAGGGCGAGGTACAGACCGAGAATTTGCGTTTTCGAGCGTGCTCGGTCGATCTCGATCGCACGCATCATCTGGCGAAGCTTGGCCGAAACGGAACGGTCCGTGCGCGGCTCGAGGAGACGCGCCACCTGCATGGTGAGGGTCGATGCTCCCGATATGACGCGGCCTTGCGTGAGCATCTGCCACCCGGCGCGCAAAACGGCCAAAGGGTCGACACCGTGATGGTCGAGGAAACGACGATCCTCATAGGCTATCAGCATGCGAAGATAGCGCGGATCGACGTCGCTCGCTTCGATCGGCAGCCGCCAGCGGCCATTGTGAGTCGTGAATGCCCGAAGCAGCGTATCCGAGCGGTCGAGAACGACGGTGGATGCATCCTCGTTTGAGGGCCAAGGCATAGGGCCAAGCTCGACGTCGGTGCGCCAGAGCCCATAGCCGCCAAGCGCCGTGACGAGAAACGACAGCGCGAAGGTGGCGCCGAGAAGCCTCGAGCGCTTACGGCCTTTGTCGCCGAACACAGCGCGCCGTGGTCTCTGCACGGCCGCGCGGCGCTCCTGCGGCGCTGCTTTTTGCCTCATCCGTCCGTACCCTCCCCCCGCTATTTCGCAGGGGCCACATCGAAGCTGCCATAGGCCGTTCGCCCGTAGCGCTCCGGCCGATACATGTCCTCGACCGTTGTCGGGGGATGCACATAATGGCCCGGAGAGACGGCTCGCACCATATAGGCGAACGTGAAATTCGCTGGCTGATCTGGCGAACGGTCCACCGCAACCACGAAGCGATCGTCGCGGTACTCGGCCGTCTTTGCCTCGACGTCTCGCTTCAGCCAATCGAGCCCCGCGAGCTGATCGCTGTCCATCAGCTTCGGGTTGTCGATCTCGAGCCCTGCCGGCAGCGGATCGACGATCAAGAGGCGAGCGTATTTCGCCGCTGGTTCAGTGACCTTGAGCACGACCACCAAGCGGTCGTTCTGCTTCACCTTGGAAAGATCTGCTCGCGAGCCGTCGAGCTTGTAGTATTCGCGCGCGACGGCGTAACCCTGGTTCGCTGCCGGGTCCTGCACGAGCGGATTTCCCGACACCGTGAGGATCGATTGCGCCGGCAGATCGCTCGTATTCTGGACGGTGATGGGTTTTCCGCCGAGGCTTTCGTCCGAATAACGCGCGTTGAAATTGCCTTTGCGATCCGCGTCATTGACCTTGACGGTGAGCTCGGTCGCCGTCGATGCGAGCGCCTGGGCGGCAAGCACCATCCAGGCATTTTCTTGCGTGCTGGTGTAAAGGCGTGACGAGCGCGCATCGTCCATGACCGCGCTCACCTTGACGAGCTCGTCGCGTGGCAAGCCCGTTTCCACCGCAAGGGCGAGCATGCCGGCCCCATCGCGCAAGCGCGAGCCATAATCGGGCCGCCACAAGCCGGTATCTTTTTCGCCCCGCAAAAGGGTGATCGCGGACGCGAAGGCTGATTGCGAACGCCCCCTGTCGCCCAAAAGCGCGAGAGCCGCCGCGAGCTGGGCGCGCGCGAAGGGGCTTTTAAATACGTCGAGCTTGGTGTCCGTCGCGTAGCGCAGATCGCTCGAGATCGGGCGATGATTGCGCGCCAGCACATAGGCGGCGTAGGCGAACCCGTCCGCTCTCTCGGCGGTCGGCTCGCCATTCTTGACGAAATTTCGCAGCCGATCGAGCGCCGATTGCAAAGCGAGCTGCGGTACTTCGAAATTGCGCTCGCGCGCCCGCGTCAGGAAATCCGCCGTGAACGCGTCGAGCCAGATGTCCTCCGACGATTCCTGAGACCACAGGCCGAAAGAACCATCCGAGGATTGGCGCGACAGGACGCGCTCGATCGCCGTCTTGATGCGGTTGTCGAGGTCGGGATCGAGCCCCAGCCGTTCAGCCGAGGCAAGCTGGTTTACGTAGAGAAGCGGCATCGCGCGCGAGACCGTCTGCTCCGTGCACCCGTAAGGATAGCGATCGAGCGCCTGCAAAAGCGCGGCCACATCGATCGCGACAAGCGGGGCGACCGAGACCCCGACCGAACCCGTGCCTGGCAGGAACTCGCTGAGCAGATCCTTGGAGACCGTGAGGCTCGCTTGCGGTGGCATCGGCCGCACGATGCGGTGATAGACCTCGGGTCTCCCCGGCTCGACCTTCACGGCAAGGCTCTGGCGGAAGCTGCCGCCAGCGCCTGCAAGCGTCACATCGACCGAGCCTGTGCCTATTCCCGAGGCTTTGACGGGAATCTGAATGCTCTTTCGCTCGTGCTCGGCGAGCTTGATCTTCGCATGAGCCGCGGTTGTCGGCACCGCGACAGGCCCGTGCGCATCAACATCGATCGAGAAATCCCCGGCCGGCGCCTCGACGTTGTCGATGGAGATGTTGAATCGAGTTTCATCGCCGAAATTGAGGAAGCGCGGGAGGGTGGCTTCAGCCACGACCGGGTCACGTACGATCACGTCCTTGGATGCCTGAGCCACTCTGGTCTTCGACCAGGCGGCAGCCATGACGCGCACCGTTCCGTTGAAAGCCGGCAGGTCGAAGGAGACGTTCGCAGCGCCGTCGGGGCCGACCTTCACGATACCCGAATAGCGCGCGAGAGGCGGCTGTGTCGGCGTATCCGCCTTGAGCCCACCGCCCGAATCGCCTCCCGAACGGATCGCGCCCTTCTCACCTTGCATGCCGTCGATCAAGAAACCGTAGAGATCACGGATTTCCGCACCCAATTGCCGCTGTCCGAAAAAGTATTGCTGCGGGTTCGGCAACTCGTAATTTGTGAGGTTCAAAATGCCGACATCGACCGCCGCGACGGTGACATAGGCCTCCTCGCCCGACTGGAGCCCGACGAGCTTCACGGGAATGTCGAAGCGGCCGCGTGGGCGCGTCTTGTCCGGCGGCGAAAGCTCGACCCCGAGCGTATGGGCGTTCTTGTCGATGCCGAACCAGGCGACCCCGAGCGCGCGCCCCGGCAGGCGTTTGGCGGCGATATCGAGGGGTCGATGGACGAGCGCGACCATGTAGGCGCCTGACCCCCAGCCTGCCTCGACCGGCATCTCGACATCGTTGTCGCCGGCGCGCACATCGATCGTCTTCATCCCATGAACGCCTTCACTGACGACCGCAAGTGTCGCCGTCCCAGCCGTTTTCGTGGAGAAATGGACCTTCGCGGACTCGCCCGAATTGTATTCGTGCCTGTCGAGCGTGAGCTCGAGCGTGTCGGGCGTGTCGGCCGTCGTCCCGCCGCCCCAGCCGGCATAAAAACTGACCGCTGTCTGCGCCGTTCCGTCCGCGGAACGCACATCGAGCCGGTAGCTTCCATATTTCACGGGAACATCGACGGTGCTCGGCGCACCGGCAGCGAGGTCCAATCGGCCATCTCTCACCTTGCGAGTGGTGGTCAAGGGTTCGAACTGCCAAGTCCCGTCGCGCCGAAACCACTGGTAGGATCTGTGCACCTCGCTCAGCGTCCAGGACACATCCTTGCGCGCCGCGCGAACGCCCTTCTCATCCACGGCGATGAGCTCGAATTTTGCCGAGCTGTTTTCGGTGAGCTGTTCGTCGTTGAACAGCTTCTTGACGCCGATGAGCGCGTGAGACGGCCTGATCGGCAAGCTCACCGTGCGGTCGAGCGAACGCCCGCCAGGCTCGCCGACCGTGAGCGTGATCTTGGCTTCGAGCGGGCGTGGTGCAGCCACATCCTCCATATCCACCGTTATATCGGCATGTCCCTTGGCATCGGTCGTGTTTCCCTCTTCGAGCGCCTTCGACTGATTTTCAAAGCGCTCGTCCTGCAACCCGACCGCGTAGCCTTCAAGTCCGGGCAGGTTTCCTTCGAGCGGCTCGATCGTGACGTTGCCGGTCACGTCGAGGCCGGCTCCCGGCGCTCCATAAAGGAAGCGCGCATCGACCTTGATGCGAGCCGGCTCGCCTGCCAGGAGAACCTTCTCCGACGGCGAGAGACTCACTTCGAGCTTCTGGGGGACATAATCCTCGACGAGAAAACTCGTCTCGCCGATGGAGTCAGATTTCGGATCGGCATAAGCCTCGATTCGCCAGGTGCCGTGCTGGGCGTCCGACAACAAAGGCAGCATCAGGGAGCGCCCGCCGAGACCCTGATCATCGAGCTTGACGCGCTTGTATTCGACGCCGTCGGGCCGCCTGATGACCATCGTGAGCGGCAAGCCCTGCACCACCTCGGCCTTGGCGTCGCGCAGAAGCGCGGTCAGGAAAACCGTCTCCCCCGATCTGTAGACGCCGCGCTCGGTGAACAGGAAGGCGTCGAGCGCCGTGCGAACCAGCCTGCCCTTCACCCCTCGATCGGTGAGGTCGAAGCCGTTGACCGAAATGTCGAGGAAGCCGTAATCGCCCTTCCCGTCCGCGGCCACGACGAGGGACGGCGCCATGCCGCCGGTGCCGCGCGCGAGTCCCGCTTCGAAATGCGCATGTCCCGTGGCATCGGTCGATTTGGTGTCGAGAACCTCGTTGTTCTTCGCAATCAACCTGAGTTCGACCCCGGAAAGCGGCGCCGCGCTCGCGAGAGATTTGACGAGGACATGCACACCGTCCGTCCCGGAAAAGGCGGTGACGCCGAAATCGGACACCACGAACCATTGCGTGGCGCGTGAACCGTAATCGTCATCGGAGGCACCGTCGGGCCACGCCGTCATGACGTAAACGCCGGGTTCGAGCTTGCCCACCGCGTCGAGGACCGGGAAAGCAGTCGTCACCTCGGCGTTGAGGATCGGCTTGGCATCAATCGAGCCGCTCCAGACCTTCACGCCATCCTGGTCCGCGATTTGTCCTGCGCGATACGCGGCTATCTGGTTGAGGAAGTCTTCCGAGCGCAAGGTCGACAAGAGATTGCGGTCGCCGATGCGGCTGATCGCGACATCGATCTTGCTGGTGTTGATGGAGACGAGCGGAATCCCTTCCTGCCCGATGCGCGGCAGGACGTAGTTCTTGCCGGTGAAACGCACCAGAGGCGAGCGGTCGCGGACGTAGATCTCGTAGTCGAGCGATTTCTGGAGCGGCTCATCGACCGCCGAGGGCAAGCCCTCGCGCAAGACGATCGCGTAGTGCTCTCCGTGCTTCAGGCCATCGACACAAAGTTGCGCATCGGCCTCGAGCGTGACCGACGTATTGGCATTGCCGGAAACGGCAACGAAAGGAGAGAAGTCGATCTTGCCGGCTCGTAACGGATCGGAGAACTCGAAGCAGATGCGAGGTTGATCGGCATCGCTGTCGACCTTGTAATCGAGAACACGAAAACCGTGCTCCTTGCGCAAATCCTCGTAGGTCTTGCGGACATCGGCATCGGCATCGCTGTCGAGGCTTGCACGATAGGCGTTGAGGGCCGGGCGCCAACGCCCGAGATCGGCGAAGGTCCGTCCGAGCAAGACCAGCGCCCTTGCCTTGTCCTTCTTGGTCGACACTCGCTGATAAGCGCCGTACGCCGCGGCAAGCACTCGCCCGCGCAGCGTGTAGCGCTCTGAAGAATCCCTGGGCTCGATGGCTATCGCAGCCTCGGCGTAACCGAGCCAGGACGTCGCGTTTTTTTCATCGAGAGCGATCGCGGCACCGAAAAGGTCGAGCGCGCGCCGTGCATCTCCGTGGGAGAGCGCCGAAAGGCCATCGCTCTCGAGCTGAGCCGCAGGGCGCTTGATGAGACCGCCCGCTTCCTTGCGTACCAATGCGGGAAGCCGGGTGACCCCGGTTGCAAGATCGTCTTGAACGAAATCGGAGTCGGCGAAGACAGGCGTGGCGCAAAACAATGAGACGGCAAAAGCCGCAACGAACGACCAGGTGCGCATCAATGACCCCTCGGTGACCGCGGTTCGCGCGGCAACGCTACTAGTTAGCGTAGCAGCCGCGCTAAAATAGGCAACGGGCGGCGTTTGCCGAAACTTACAAAAGCAGCGTTCACGAGGCCTGAACGCGTTCGTTCGAAAGCCCGATTTCGCGATTGGGAATGCGGGGGGTCCTCATCGTTAATCGCGGCATTTGGCCTGCGGTTGCGGAGCGGAGACAATCCCGTCTATGAAAATCAGCAATGGTTGTGGAAAACAGCAATGATCCGGTCGGGTCGGCGCTACGCCCTTGGCGATTTCACGGGATGGAATTCATGCTCAAGCATCTTGCTCGGTTCGCGTTCGTCTTCGCCCTCGCGGGCTCGGGAATGGCCACCTTTCCCGCCATGGCCCAGCAAAGCATGAAGGTCGGCTCGACTCCGACGGGCGTTCCCTTCACCTTCCTGGACACCCAGACGAACACTATCCAAGGCGTCATGGTCGATCTCATCGAGGCGATCGGAAAGGATGCCGGGTTTGGCGTTGCGATCGAGCCCATGCAATTTTCGACGCTGATCCCGTCCTTGACGTCGGGGAAGATCGACATCATTGCCGCGGCGATGTTCGCCACCGCTCAGCGCAAGGAGGTCATCGATTTCTCCGACACCGTCTACAGTTACGGTGAGGGGTTGATCGTGCCGAAGTCCGACAGGAAGGACTATGTGAGCTTCGATGACATGAAGGGCTACACGGTCGGCGCCCAGGTGGGCACCGCCTTCGTGGAGCCCCTCAAGAAGGTCTTTCCCGAAGTGAAGATCTACGACACCATCCCCGACATCATGCGCGATGTGAATGCCGGGCGCATTCAGGCCGGATTCGCCGACATGCCGATCCTCGCCTACAACCTCCAGCAAGGGCGCTTTCCAGAGACGCGGCTCGTCAAAAGCTACAAGGCGACAATTCCAGGATCGGTGGCGATCGGCGTGCGCAAGACGGATGGCGAGTTGCTCGCCAAGATCAACACCTCGCTCGCGAAACTCAAGGCGAATGGGGGGCTGTCGAAGATTCTGGCCAAGTGGGGTCTCGAGTGAGGCACTCATAGGGTGACGGCGCGCGAGTTTCGCACGCGGCCGATGCGCCCCCCTGACTTGCCGGCTCAGACGCAGGCCATGGCTCGACCGGTTTGATGCACAGCTTCACCAAAGACGCGGTCGAGTTCCTGCCGATCCTCCTGCAGGGTCTGCGGCTCACGCTCGTCGTGACAATAGGTTCCCTGGCGCTGTCGACGGTGCTCGGCCTCGTCTTTGCCTTGATGCGTGTATCGCAAGTGCGATTTCTGGTGCTGCTGTCAACGGGCGTGATCAATGTCATTCGCGGCATTCCGATCATCGTCCAGCTCTTCTACATCTATTTCGTTCTCCCGGATTTCGGCATCGCCCTCTCGGCCCTTCAGGCGGCGATCATCGGGCTTGGGATCGCCTACTCCGCCTATCAGGCGGAGAATTTCCGCGCCGGCATCGAGGC
>JAFBAS010000043.1 GCA_019247605.1 Hyphomicrobiales bacterium | reverse complement strand
CAATCCGTCTTCGGTAAAGCCGCAATTGATCGACGCCGCCGGCTGTTCCGACATGTTGTAGGGCACCGTGAACGCGATGTGGTCGAGCGGGCGGGCAGGGTCGTTCGTCGGGCAAGGGAGCTCCGCCGCGAAGGTCGCGATCGGTGCGACGGGTGAAAGCACGTAGTCGTAAGGTTGGCAGGCGAGGACGGCCGCCTGTCGCGTCGCCATGATCTGGCTGAAATCCTTGAAAGTCTTCGTGCCGCTGAAAGGCTTTGCCGACATCGCCCAATCCACGATGAAGGGCAGCGCCTTGGCACGTCGCGCTTCGGGCAAGGCACTGATGTCGAGATAGGCGCGCATGCGCCAGAAATGATCGAGGCCATCGAGCATCTCGCGCGTGAAGAAGGGCCGCATCGGCGCGACGATGGCACCGTTCTGCTCGAAAACCTGCGCTGCGGCCTCGATCGCGCCGCGCACTTGCAGCTCGACCGGCAAGCCACAGCCCGCCTCGAGCAGCAAACCGATGCGAAGCCCCTTCGGTGTCCGCGCCGGCGAGTCGAAAGCCAGTTTCCGGTAAGGCAGGCTCATATGGTCGCGCGCATCGGGCTTGGAGATGACGCTCATGAGAAGCGCCGCATCGGCGACCGTGCGCGTCATCGGCCCGGCGACGCGACCGATGTAAGGCGGGTCGATCGGGACGAGGCCGAGGCTCGGCTTCAAGGTGAAGATGCCGCACCAGGTCGCGGGAAGGCGTACCGAGCCCCCGATGTCGGTGCCGAGGTGCAAGGGCCCATAGCCGGCGGCGGCGGCGGCGCCGGCGCCCGACGAGGACCCGCCCGGATTCTTCGCGAGATTCCAGGGATTACGCGTGAGGGAATGGAAGCTCGACAACCCCGAGGAGAGCATGCCGTAATCGGGCATGGTCGTCTTGCCGAGGATCACGGCGCCTTCCTCGCGCACCCTGGCGGCGGGCGGCGCATCGGCTTGAGCCGGCGAGAGGTCGGAGGCGGCGGTGCCGAGCGGCACGGGCACCCCCTTCGTCGCAATATTGTCCTTGATGGTGATCGGCACGCCGTCGAGCGCACCATTGGGCTCGCCATGGCGCCAGCGCGCTTCCGACCGGGTCGCGGCCGCAAGCGCAGCCTCGGGGTCGAGACGATAGGTTGCTTTCAGATGCGGCTCCCAAGCCGCGATATGATCGAGAACGACACGGACCAGCTCGACGGGCGAAAGCTTTTTTTCGCGATAGGCCGAAAGGAGGTCGACGGCAGACAAGTCGTGAAGCGACATGAAGACAAGGCTCGCAAATCGAGATCGAGATCAGGGTCCGGGCCCCGGCGGGACTTGATCCTGCCACGATGGTGGGGAGGCCGCTACTTGAAAAGAACCCTGCGGCCACCCCAGATGAAAGCGCGCCGAGGATCGATCGAGACGGGCGCAAGCCCGCAAGCGTCGATCCCGCGAGAGTGAAATCGTGGTCGGGTCGTTTCCGATGGAAGGGACCCTATGTCGGGGTAGACCCCGGACTGCCATCCGAGAGGAGATTGCGATGGTCAACTGCTCTTCCGCCACGGATCGGGGTTTTCGCGGCTTTCAGCCGGTCGAGCTCGTGGCGATGATCCTTGGTTTCGTGTTCTTCTGGCCGATCGGCCTCGCCATTCTGGTTTTCAAGCTCTGCGGGGGCCAATTTCCGCAGTTCGCGGGCACCGGATGGCAGGACGGTCCGTGGGCAGGCGGCTCATCCTGGGCGCGCAATTTCTGGGGAAGCCAGGCTTCCTCGGGATGGCAGGGCTGGTCGAGTTCGCGCGGCTCGAACGAAGCTTTCGAGGAATATAAGCGCTCGACCCTCGAGCGCCTCGAGGCCGAGCGGCGCAAGCTGGCGGAAGAGGAGCGCGCCTTCGCCGATTTCCTTCGTGAATTGCGCCGTGCGCGCGACCGCGAGGAGTTCGACCGCTTCATGCAGTCGCGCCGCCAGCAAGGGAGTGGCCAGGCAGGCGTTTGAGGCGTTGATGCATCCCTTTCGTTTCCTCACGAGGGCGGCTCTTTGAGCCGCCCTTTTGATTACAGGTCTACAGGATCCGCTGGTAGTCGATCACGAACTCCTTGTCGTCCGGACGCCTCGACGTGTCGAGGTTCGAGAGCATGACGGTCGTGTCATAACCTTGCGGGTCCGTCACCACCCAGCGGCGCAAGCTCGTGACCTTGGAATCGAAGTAGAGCGCCACGCGCGATGTGCCTCCGAAAGTCGAACGGTCCTCGATCACCACGATGAAGGCGTCCCCCTCGAGCTTTGCCGATTTGAGGACCACGTCGCGACGCAAATCGAGGTGATCGGCGAGAAGGAATTTAAGCGGCGTTTGGCCTAGCGGATAGAGATCCTGCGTCGCCAGGCGCCGATCCCGCAAGATCACCGATTTGCCGTCGGCTACGATCTCGAGAGGGCTCGGCGGATTGTAATCGAAGCGAAGCTTGCCGGGCCGGCGCATATAGAGCTTGCCTTCGGTGCGCGCTCCATCAGGCCCGATCTGCGTGAAATTGCCCGTGAGCTGCGTGAGGCCGTTGAGATAGGCGTTCACCTGATCGATGCTCGGCGCAGCCGCGGTGGTGGCGGCTGTCTCGGTGCCTCCCGGTGTCGTAGGCGAAATGGCCGGCCGCGCCGCCGAGGGCTTCGCCGAAGGCGTGATGGACAGCGGATGAGGCGTTTGCTGAGCGGCAAGCGGGGTTGCCGCAAGCGCCGCGAAGCCCAATCCGCAAGCCGTCAGGATGATCTGGCGCCTCATTCACCTCTCCTTGGAGAAAACCTCGCCTCTTAGAACGCAGCGAGATGGCGAAAGGACGGCGGCCTGAAACTTCGGCAGAAACCAGAGCATGGCCGGCAATACACAGGGCGTTCAGGCCTGATGGTTGCGCGCGATGAGATTGAGGCTCCCGAGCGTCACGGTCGCGGCGAGCAGGGCCGACATGCCGCCCACATCATGCGGAGGGCTCACGGTGTTGACGTTCACCCCGACGAGATTGAGCCCACCGCAAGCCTCGAGCGCCGCGAGCCCCTCGCGTGCCGAGGCGCCGCCGAAGGTCGGTGTGCAGACCCCGGGCGCGACCGAAGGATCGAAGAAATCCATGTCGTAGGAGAGGTAGACCGGCCGGTCGCCGACCTTCCGGCGCACGCCGGCGAAGACATCGGCGATGCCCCGGTCGAGGAGCTCGTCCATCGTCACGACGTTGTAGCCGAGCTTGCGCGCGTGGGTGAGCACGCCAGGCACCATGACGCTGCCGCGCATGCCGATCTGGAAGGAACGCGGCGCATCGATGAGCCCCTCCTCCACGGCGCGCGCGAAAGCAGTCGCGGTGTTGAAGCCGGGGATCGGGTAAGCGTCCGTATGCGCATCGACATGCACGGTGACCAGATCTGGATGAAGCCGGTGCAAGGCGCGCATCTCCGGCAATGCGATGGCGCCGTCCCCGCCGAGCGAGACCGTCACGGCGCCACCTGCCGCGACGGAGCCGATCGCTTCCTCGATCGCCGCGAAGGAGGGCTCGATCTCGCCGGGCCGCACCGGCGCGTCACCCATGTCGACGACGCCGAGCGTTGCGAGCGGGTTGAGATCGGCGCCGATGTCGAAAGGTCGAAGAAGGAGCGATTGCTCGCGGATCGAGGAGGGGCCGAGCCGTGCGCCGATGCGGTAGGGGTGCGTCCCGCAATCGAAGGGAAGCCCGATGATCGCGGCCTTTGCACCTGAATGCGCCGCGCCGCGCGGCACGCCCATGAAGCTTGCTGTGGGTACGAAGGTCGGGATGGACATGTTCCTGCCTCGGCGCGCGGTCGACAGTGAATCGAGCGGCCTGGAGTTGAGACCGGATCGGCTATTTGCACAAGGTGCCGGCCAACTTCGCTGAAGTAAGCACTGGCGTGCAAAACGCTCCACCCGTTCAGGCTTCGGCTTCGTCCTCTTCGAGAATCTCGTCGCGCTGCGCGCCCGCTGTTTCGACGAGGATTTCGCGCTTTCCGGCATGGTTCGCGGAACCGACGATGCCTTCCTTCTCCATGCGCTCCATCAAGGAGGCGGCGCGGTTGTAGCCGATCTGCAGTCGGCGCTGGATGTAGGAGGTCGAGGCCTTCTTGTCGCGCAACACGACCGCGACCGCCTGATCGTAGATGTCGCCCGAAGGCGCGCCGAACGCGCCTTGATCGAAGACCGCTCCATCGGCGTCGTCTTCCTCCCCATCGTCATCCTCGGCGAGAACGTCGGCGAGGTATTCGGGCCGGCCTTGGGACTTCAGATGCGCCACGACCTTCTCGACCTCGGCATCCGAGACGAAGGGCCCGTGCACGCGCGAGATGCGCCCACCGCCCGCCATGAAGAGCATGTCGCCTTGGCCGAGAAGCTGCTCGGCGCCCTGCTCGCCCAAGATGGTGCGGCTGTCGATCTTCGAGGTCACCTGGAAGGAGATGCGGGTCGGGAAATTCGCCTTGATGGTTCCGGTAATGACGTCGACCGACGGACGTTGCGTTGCAAGGATCACGTGGATGCCGGCGGCGCGCGCCATTTGGGCGAGGCGCTGCACCGCCCCTTCGATCTCCTTGCCGGCGACCATCATGAGGTCGGCCATTTCGTCGACGATGACGACGATGAAGGGCAGCGCCTCGAGATCCATCACTTCCTGCTCGTAGACCGCCTCGCCCGTCTCGTGGTCGAAGCCCGTCTGCACGGTTCGGTTGATGACCTCGCCCTTCTGTCTCGCCTCTTGGATGCGCGCGTTGTAGCCGTCGATGTTGCGCACGCCGAGTTTCGACATGCGCTTGTAGCGCTCTTCCATCTCGCGCACGGCCCATTTGAGCGCCACCACCGCTTTCTTCGGGTCTGTGACGACGGGCGTGAGGAGATGGGGAATACCGTCATAGACCGAAAGCTCGAGCATCTTCGGATCGACCATGATCAGGCGGCATTCCTCCGGCTTCAGCCGGTAGAGAAGCGACAGGATCATCGTGTTGATCGCGACCGACTTGCCCGAGCCCGTGGTGCCGGCGATCAGCAGATGGGGCATGCGCGCGAGCTCGGCGATCACCGGCTCGCCGCCGATCGTCTTGCCGAGGCAAAGAGGCAAACGGTATTTCGAGCTCTCGAAATCGGAGGAGGCCAGAAGCTCGCGCAAATACACGGTCTCGCGTCGCTGGTTCGGCAGCTCGATGCCGATGGCGTTGCGGCCGGAGACGACCGCGACGCGGGCCGAGACAGCGCTCATCGAGCGCGCCACGTCATCGGCGAGGCTGATGACGCGAGAGGATTTCGTGCCCGGCGCGGGCTCGAGCTCGTAGAGCGTGACGACCGGCCCCGGCCTCACATTCACGATCTCACCTCGGACGCCGAAATCCTCGAGCACGCCCTCGAGCAGCCGCGCGTTCTGCTCGAGCGCGTCCTCGCTCATCACGGGCCCTTGCTGACGGCGTGGCTCGGAGAGCAGCATCAGCGGAGGGAGCTGATAGCTGAGGCTGTCGAAGAGCTTCGGCTGCGCCTCCTTCGCGAGGCGATGGCCGGCTTTCGGTGGGGCGGCCGGGTTGGCGACGCGCTTTCTCGGCAGCGCCTCCAAGCTCTCGGCAACGTTGTCTTCGATCGCTTCGAGCTCGGGCGGCAACGACGCGAGCTGGACGGCCTCGGCCATCGGCGGCAGCTCCGGCTCGATGCGCGCCAAACCCTCGGGATGGGACGCCGCTGCCCCCGTGCCGGCGACGGCACGCGCGAGCCTTCGCGCATGCGTCACGAGGCCGGCCTTGCGCGCCAGCATCTCGGCCGCGAGCTTGGCGCCCGGTGAATTCAGCGGCGAAGGTCGCGTGCTTGCGACCTCGTGCATCGGGGTAGCCGGCATGGTGGGCTGAACATTGTGAATCTGAATGCGCGATTGAGCCCGTGCTTGCGTGAGCCCGAAGCCATGCGGCATCGCGGCGCCAAAGCGCGGTTCTTGCTGAACGAGGCCCCTCTCAGCGGTTTTCCAGTCGCGGGAACGTAAACGCCTCGCCAAAGCACCTTTGGCGCTGAGGAACGCGTGGGCGAGCGCACCCGCCGACAGCAGCGCCAAGCCGGGTTCCGCATCCGCGTCCTCATAGTCGTCGAGGCGCGTGCCCGCCGGACCGCGAAGCGGCATCGGCAACGGTTCGTCATCATCACTCATCACAGGTGAGGCATCGGCGCTCGACGAGATGGAGGCGGTGAGCGCGAGGATGGCCACCACGGCAAGCCCCGCCGCGACCACCAGGCGCCCGAAGCCATGGGCAATGCTGAAGCTCGCGAAGAGGCCCAGGATGGCATCCCCCGCAACTCCGCCGAGACCCGTCGGAAGCGGCCAACGCGCGCTCGTCGGGCAGGCGCTGGCGAACCCTGAAGCGGCGAGCGTGCCTATGATCCACATCCCCATGCGCGGCCATAGCGGCGCGAGCTTCCGGCGCCACAGAAGCCGCAATCCCCAAAGCAAAGGCGCCATCAAGGCCGCCGAGCTCGCAAGCCCGATCATCTGCATCATGATGTCGGAGACGACGGCGCCCGGATAACCGGCGAGATTGTGCACGGTGCCGTTCACCGCGTGGTTGATGCTCGGGTCCGCGACCGACCAGGTCGCGAGCGCGACCGCGGTCGCTCCCGAGGAGACGACGAGTGCCGCGCCCGCGGCCTCGAGCGCACGGCGCGTGAGGAATTCGCACACGACGTCGGGAAGGCTGTCGAGAGGTGAGGAAAGGCGCATCATGCGCATGGCATCGCAAACCCAGGGTTCCGCTACTCATTCCGCAATAATCATGGTGGAGTTAATTCGCGTTTAAGCCGGCTGAGCTCCTCGCTTACCTTTAGTGACGTTCCTCAAAATGAGAGCCCTACTTTTGATACCGATTCACTGCGCCGCCAACAGTCCCCTTTCCGCCAAATAGATATGCTCAGTGACTAGGCGCTTTTGAGTACCTTTGGAACCTCCCATTGTGGAGTGTTTGTGTCTGATGAGGATTGGATCTCGGACCACGGCAAAATTTTCCCGCATCAGCCTCAGAATCGTCTCGCTTGATTCTCGAAGCAAACCATCACTTGGATAGCTTATCATGAGGGACGATGGTAGTAGTGCTGCCGTCTGTATCATCTCCTCAAACGCGGCAACCACCTCGCTGGCCAGCGAAAATCTTGAAACAAAGCGATTTCGTCGGTATTCGCCCTTTCCTGTTATCTCAGGGTAATCATACTTTATGGCCGTTTCAAAAATATGATAAAATCGAGAATATTGGTCATTTGTGTAAGGGGGATCGGCGTATATCACGCCAGGAAGTTCATTACCTGTAGTAAGTTTCTTCAAAAGCGTATTTGCATCAGCGTTGAATATTCTATTCGATGACCTCCACCGGGAACTCCCTACTGGCCTAAACTCGTGCAAGGCAGTTTTCCATTCAACAAATGCGGACCTTCGTCGTTTAGAAAGCACACGAGCCATATTTGCGATTTTAGGAGTGAGGTATTGGGCAAAATGCCCCGTCGAATTTGAAATTGTCGAAATTGCCCGACAAAGTGCTAATATAGCCCACCTATGTTGGTCCGAACTAATCCGCTCGCGAGTTAAAGCTCCGTCCGCGCCCGCTCGAATAGAGTCTAGCTCGAGGCACTGTCGGAGACCAAAATAGCCCCCGGCATGTGTTGATGTAAAAAGAGAATAAAGACCAGCTTTCCTCAAATCGCTGGCACGCTCCCGAGCTGCAGCCATAATTTCTCCGTGCAAAGCTACTTGTTCTTCCTTACTTTCCGATCGAATAAAGGAGTCCTCAAGCGCTAATTCCTTACGAAGCATCATAGTCAAACGTTTTAAGTTTGATAGATACTGACGACGAGTATAGGCAACCACCTCGGCAGCTTTGGTGTCGTTCGATTTTGAACCGTATAGCGCACCAGTAAGCAAGGTCGAAAATGCTTGCGTATCATTGCACCAAATTTGCCGTTTGGGCGCGACGGCACCACCAGCCGAAGAGATTCCGGCAAACAGGTCTAAGAAAGGCCCCGGACGTAATTTCTCCACCTCTGACGCGATGTTACTCGCAAGGAGCCGCTTTGTGCCCATGTAGGTGAACTGCGCCATGCTATGCCGTCTGAAGATAACGAGGAAATAAGCCTTGCCATTTGCGGTGTGACGCATACAGGATAGGCAATGCATTATTCGGGGTCTTGTGATGCAGAATAAAGAGAACACCTAGTTCACCAAAGCCTTTTGCTCTCTTTGAATCTGCAATTCGGCAATATTTTTCTATTATTATTTTTTCATCTACACTAAAGGTTCTATTCTCTGCATGAAATACTGCCTTGTCAGGTTTTATTACATAATGAGATATCACATTTAAATCCGTATTATCTTTGATAACCTGTTCTGCATTTGTGGTCAAAGCGGTTAATATGAGGTAACAGCGTGCCTCTGACGCGACGAGTTCAGCGATCCTTGGCCAGAGGTCGATAACTTGCTTCCCTGTGCCGGCAAAGTCGTCCACAAAGACAACATGATCGCGTGCCGTTAGCTTTAGTCCTGGAAGGTCGGGCAATGCCTTGAAAAGCTCGTCGTGAGAGGAGCTTGCTAGCTTATTTGCTTCGCGGAAGGAACGTAGCATAGCTGGCCCACTTTCCCCTGGGCGGCCGAACCCAACGAAGAACCACCGACCATTTCGTCGCATGAGGTCGGCATGCCATCCCTTCAAGCCTCTCAGAGCCTTTCGGTAGCCGCTTTGGATATCGGTTTCTCCTACGACCACAACTTCATCGAGAATTTTGAAGGCGACTTGTTGGTGATGCCGATCGAAAGCGGCTAACCATCTGCGAATTTTGTCCTCATCAGGAGGTTCGCGGTAGTATCGGAATCTCCGGAGCCATTCCTTCATTTTTCCCCCGGCGCCGCTCTCGTCGGTCGCCACCCCCGATTCACTCATACGCTTCGACGCTCGGCAGCTACGAGCTTTTTACGCACTAGCTCGACAAAGCGCTCTAATTCGATCCATAGGTTCTCCTCGCCGATGTAGGTATCAGGATCAATGTCATCTAGCTGGTCACTCAGGCGCGCCAGACTCCTTACAAAGACTGACGCCTCCCGGTGGATTCGCGCAGTCCCAATCTCAAGCTCCGGAATCTCCATTCTATCGTCTACTAGGAATTGTTCAAATAATTCAATCATCTCTCTATCCTGTCCGGCGACCCGCGCTGTAGAGAGACACTGCTTTATTTTCCTAAAATCCGTAATTGACCTAAAACCTGATTTTTTCTCACGATATTTTCGTAATAGGCTTTCTATTATTGTATGTTCTTTAAATCGCTTTACGTTTTTAATAATTCGATCATGTAGAATTGGATACAGTTCAATAAAAAAATCTGCCTTTACGCGATCTTTTGGCGAAGCATACAACATCATTTCTTGATAAGATTTATCGTAAGATAATAATTTCTTGCAACGACTTACCACAGCAATATCCAACCCCGTTAGCTCTGCTAGGGGAGCATCGCGGCGTTCGTTAAGCTCGTCCATTAGAACCCCTAGCTTTAAAGCGGTAGGCATTAGTTCCCAATCCTTACGGAGCTTGTGAATTTGGAACATAGTGACGATGTTCTGCGCGACGGAGGGCTCCGCGACCTCATTTATGGGAACGTCCTTTAATCCAATGCGCTGTGCGCAAATCCACCGTCGCTGGCCATCCAGGATCGTAAAAACGTGAGAGCCGGTAGCCTGATAGACCGTCAGGGGAACCAGAATCCCCACTCGCCTGATCGATTCGGTAAGCGTCGTTAGTGGTTCCTCGTCGAACAGCATTCGAGGATTGTGTGGATTTGCTCTGAGGGAATTTGTCGCAACGGTACGAGGCCTCGGGTGTGGCACCGTTTCGCGTGTGGCTGGTGCGCTCAAGCTATCTCCCGACGCTTAGCTGAATGTTTTGTCGAGGCCTACGAATAGGTGCAAATTGCCCGCTGTCAATCATTCCCGATGATTTGCCCACCGAAGCTAAAACTGCGATTCTGGTTCACGGTCGCAATCCAAGGGATCAACCGGACACCCCGGCTGTTAACGGCCCACAAAAATGGGGCGCGGCTTAACCCGCGCCCCCTCCCAAAAGATTCGTAATCTTGAGGTTCTCGTCAAATCAGCCGCTTCCGTGCCCTTAGTACCTGTCCGGCGGAAGCCGTCACTGCACCGCCTCGCCGTGGAGCGCGAGATCGAGCCCTTCGAGCTCCGTGTCGCCGTCGACGCGCAAACCGACCGCCATGTCCACGACCTTCAGGATGATCAACGAGATCACGGCGTCGTAGATGAAGACGGTCGCGACACCGATGATCTGGTTGAGGAGCTGGCGCGGATTGCCCTCGATGAGCCCTGCCGTGCCGCCATATTGCTCGATGGCAAAGACGCCGGTCAAAATGGCGCCGACGATGCCGCCCACCGCGTGCACGCCGAAACAGTCGAGCGCGTCGTCATAGCCGAAGGCATGCTTGAGCGAAGTGGCCCCGAGATAGCACGCGACACCTGCCCCGAGACCGATCACCATTGAGCCACCGGGTCCGACGAAACCCGAAGCCGGCGTGATGGCGACGAGGCCGGCGACCGCACCGGAAGCAATGCCCACGACGGTCGGCTTGCCCCGATGTGCCCACTCGACGAACATCCATGTAAGGCCGGCGACCGCGGTCGCGATCTGAGTGACCGTCATCGCCATGCCGGCCTGCATGCCGGCGCTCACCGCCGAGCCGGCATTGAAGCCGAACCAGCCGACCCAAAGCAGCGCCGCGCCGATGAAGGTGAGCACCATGTTGTGCGCCGGTCCCGTGTCTCGGCGTTTGCCCAGCATGATGGCGCACATCAATCCAGCCACGCCGGCATTGATGTGCACGACGGTTCCGCCGGCGAAATCCAGCACCTTGATCCAACCGGCGAAGTCCCCTTTGTCATCGGTGTTGGCGGCGCTGAAGATTCCATCCGGGCCCCAGACCCAATGCGCGATCGGCGCATAGACGAAGATTGCCCAAAGCCCGATGAACCACAGCATGGCGGAGAATTTCATGCGCTCCGCGAAGGCACCGGCGATCAGCGCCGGCGTGATGATCGCGAAGGTCATCTGGAAGCACATGTAGACGGTTTCGGGAATCGTGGGCGCAAGCGAATTCGGGTTGCCGACGTTCTTCGATATGTCGCTCACGATATCGCGCAGGAAGATTCGGCTGAAGCCGCCGATGAAGGCGGTTCCGCCGGTGAATGCCAGGCTGTAGGTGACGCAGGCGAAGAGCACGGTGACGAGACAGGTGATGGCGAAGCTCGTCATCACGGTGTCTCCGACGTTTTTCTTGCGCACCATGCCACCGTAGAAAAGACCTAAGCCCGGGACGGTCATCATCAAGACGAGCGCGACGGAGGTGAGCATCCAGGCGGTATCGCCGGAATTCGGCGTGCATTCCTTGAGCGTCTTGGCATCGCACACCGGCGGCGTCGCCGTGGCGGCCGGAGGGGCCGGCACCGAGACGACCGGTGCGGTCGTCTGGGCAAAGCCATGGCTCGAGGTCACAATCATTGCGGCAGCGGCGAGGAAGAATCCGCACAGAAGTGCCAGAAGCCGCGCGCGAGAAAAGCTCTTCAGCGTCATGAGATGGTCCTGTCCGTCGATTTTTGCGATGTGATTTTCAAAGGGCGTCTTCGTCGCGCTCGCCAGTGCGGATGCGGACTGCTTCTTCGAGCTCGTAGACGAAGATCTTGCCGTCACCGATCTGGCCGGTGCGGGCCGCGGTCGAGATCGCCTCCACGACCTTCCCGACGAGGCCCGCGGCCACCGCCACCTCGATCTTGACCTTTGG
>JAFBAS010000115.1 GCA_019247605.1 Hyphomicrobiales bacterium | reverse complement strand
TCGACCAGGATCTCAGATGCCCGCCTCTCTGCCGCGCTTGTCGCTTCGAACACTCGGTGAGCTCAAGCCCGAAATCCGGCGGCCTGGCTACGACATCGCGTCGGTCGGAGCAGGCATCGTGCATCTCGGCGTGGGCGCTTTTCACCGGGCCCATCAGGCGATCTATGTCGACGACGCCTTGGCGGCGGGTGAACTCCGATGGGGCATCGTCGCGGCCTCGCTCAGGCAGCCGGATACGCGCGATGCGCTCTCTACCCAGAACAACCTCTACACGCTTGCGGCAAATTCGGCCGAAGGCGAGAATCTGCGCGTCATCGGAGCGCTTCGCCGCGTGATTGTCGCGCCCGAGCATCCGGCAGCCCTGCTTGCCGCGATGGCGGATCCCGCGATCCGCATCGTCACGCTCACGATCACGGAGAAAGGCTATTGCCACGATCCCGCGACGGGCGAGCTCAATGAGGAGCATCCCGACATCCGCGCCGATTTGTCATCACCGCACCGCCCGCGATCGGCCACCGGCTTCCTCGTCGAGGCGTTGCGGCTTCGCCGAGCGGCCGGCATCGCGCCTTTCACGGTGGTGAGTTGCGACAATCTGCCCGCGAATGGAGAGACGCTGCGCCGGGTCGCGCTGCGACACGCGAGTCTCCTCGATGCTGACCTTGGCGCCTTCGTCGCGGGCGAGGTCGCCTTTCCCTCCACGATGGTCGACCGCATCGTCCCGGCGACCACCGATGCCGACCGCGTACGCATATCGGATCGCCTTTGCGTCACCGACGCCTGGCCTGTCGTGACCGAGCCCTTCACGCAATGGGTGATCGAGGATCGTTTTCCGCAGGGGCGACCTCGTTTCGAGGAATACGGTGCCGAGCTCGTGGACGATGTCGCACCCTACGAAACAATGAAACTTCGTCTTCTCAATGCCAGTCACTCGACGCTCGCCTATCTGGGCTATCTTGCCGGTTACGAAACGATAGCCGAGACGATGGCGGATGAGAGCTTCGCTCGCCTTGTCACCGGCCTCATGGATGAGGAAATGGGCCCGACGCTCTCCCTGCCGCCAGGCGCCGCTCTCGATGCCTACAAGCGTGCCTTGCTCGAGCGGTTTCGCAACCCGGCCTTGCGCCACCGGACCTGGCAGATCGCCATGGACGGCTCGCAAAAACTCCCCCAGCGCCTTCTCGCCGGAGCGCGAGAACGCATCGTCGCCGGCTCACCGATCAAGCGCATCGCGCTCGGCGTCGCCGCCTGGATGCGCTACGTCGGCGGCATCGACGAAAAAGGGGCGCTCATCGATGTGCGCGATCCGCTTGCCGGACGCTTACGTGCAATCTCCGAGGCAGCGGGACCCGATGCCGAGCGCCTCGCCGGTTCGCTTCTCGGCGTGCGCGAGATCTTTGGCGACGATCTCGCACATAATCCAGGGTTTGCCGGGCCCGTCACCTCCGCGCTCGAGCTTCTGCTTCGTGCCGGTGCGAAAGCGGCGGTGCGAAGCTCGAGCTGATGCTTCGAGCCGCCATTCTTCAAACGCACCAGCTTTCCCTGCGAAAAGTTGTACGGGTTCCGCTCACGCTGCCGTGAACGGAACCTCTATTCCTGCGCACTCGACGAACTCTCGGCGATCGTTTATCGGTGCGTGGAACGCAATCCAGAGGCGTGCGCGGCGCATGACTTTTTCGTGAACCGAAGTGCGGCCGGCCTGACGAAGGGAGAAACGACATGATCAAAGCGGGATGGGCCGGGGCCGCGCTCGCCGCGTTGTTGTCGACTGCCGCGCAAGCGCAGATCGCGAACGGCGTGCTGAAGATCGGCGTGCTCGACGATCAATCGGGAGTTTACGCGGACATCGGCGGCAAATGGTCGGTCGAGGCCGCCAAGATGGCGGTCGAGGATTTCGGCGGAAACGTGCTCGGCGCGCCCATTCAGATTCTTTCCGCGGACCATCAGAACAAGCCGGATCTCGCCTCCACGATCGCGCGGCAATGGTATGATGTCGACAAGGTCGACATGATCACCGAATTGACGAATTCGGCCGTTGGCCTCGCCGTCCAGGCGCTTTCAGCCGAGAAGCACAAGATCACGATCAATACGGGCGCCGCGACGTCCGACCTCACCGGCAAAGCATGCGAGCCCTACGGGTTTCACTGGGCCTATGACACCCATGCGCTCGCGGCGGGCACGGGCGGTTACATGACGAAACAGGGTGGAGACACCTGGTTCTTCCTCACAGCCGATTATGCCTTCGGCACGAGCCTGCAAGCCGACACCACCGCGGCCGTGCAAGCCGCAGGCGGCAAGGTGCTCGGCGCCGTGCGCCACCCCGTGAACAATTCGGATTTCTCGTCCTTTCTGCTCCAGGCGCAAGCCTCGCAGGCCAAGGTCGTGGGCCTCGCCAATGCGGGTCTCGACACGACGAACGCCATCAAGCAGGCGGCCGAATTCGGGATTGTCGCCGGCGGACAGAAGCTCGCCGGCCTGCTTTACACGACCGCCGAGGTGCATGGGCTCGGGCTGAAGACGGCACAGGGCTCGATCACGACCGAGGGCTATTATTGGGATCTCGACGACAAGAGCCGCGAGTTCGGCAATCGCTTTTTCAAGCGGACCGGCCGCATGCCCAACATGGTTCACGCCGGCACCTACTCGGCGGTGACGCAATACCTCAAGGCGGTCAAGGCGGTAGGGTCGGACGACGCCGAGAAGGTCGCGAAGAAACTGCACGAGATGCCGGTAGACGATTTCTTCGCCAAGGGCGGCAAGGTCCTGCCCAATGGCCGCATGGTGCATGACATGTATCTCTTCCAGGTGAAGACACCCGAAGAAAGCAAGGGCGAGTGGGACCTTTACAAGCTTCTGGCCACGGTGCCTGGGCCGCAAGCCTATTTCACCTTCGAGGACAGCGGCTGCAAGCTCACGAATTGAGAGGGGCTTGGCGCGAGGCGCGGCGGCTTTGAGGCCGCGCCTTGCGCCTCACACAACAGCAGAGATTCGAACGCGGCATCATCGCGCATGGCGAATGTGATCGAAACCCAGGCGCTCACCAAGCAATTCAAGGGCTTCGTCGCCGTCTCGAACGTCGATCTCAAAATTGCTGAAGGCTCGATCCACGGACTCATCGGACCGAACGGAGCCGGCAAGACCACCTGCTTCAACCTTTTGACCAAATTCCTCGAGCCGAGTGGCGGACGCATCTTTCATCGTGGCGAGGACATCACCGGATTGAAACCCGCCGCGATCGCGCGGCGCGGCGTGGTGCGCTCCTTCCAGATCTCGGCCGTGTTCCCGCACCTGACGGTGCGCGACAATCTGCGCGCGGCGTTGCAACGCCAAAACGGTCTCGCGCATCAATTCTGGCTGTCGGACGGGAGCCTTGCCGTGCTCGACGAGCGAGCCCGCGAGCTCATCGCCGATGTCAACTTGTCGGAATTCCAGGACACGCCCGCGGGCGAGCTCGCCTATGGTCGCAAACGGGCACTCGAGATCGCGACCACGCTCGCGCTCGATCCCGAAGTGCTGCTTCTCGATGAGCCGATGGCGGGCATCGGGCGTGAGGAATTGCCGCGCATCATCGATCTCGTGCGCCAGGTGGCGAAGGGACGCACCGTGGTGATGGTCGAGCACAATCTATCGGTGGTGGCCAATCTTTGCGACCGCGTCACCGTCTTGCAGCGCGGCGAGATCCTGGCGGAGGGAAGCTACGCCGAAGTCTCGGCCGACGAGCGGGTGCGCACCGCCTATATGGGATCCGAACATGCCCATTGACGGCGCCCTCCTCGAAATCGAGGACCTCAATGCCTGGTACGGCGAGAGCCATGTGTTGCATGGCATCTCGTTCGACCTGCGCGAGGGGGAGACGCTTTCGCTTATCGGCCGCAACGGCGCCGGCAAGACGACCACGCTGCGAGCCATTCTCGGCATCGTGCGCAACCGAAAGGGAACGATCCGCTTTCGTGGAGAGGATCTTACGGCCGTTCCGCTGCACGCGATCGCTCGGCGCGGCATTGGCTATGTGCCGGAGGAACGCGGGATCTTCGCGAGCCTCACGGTCGCGGAAAACCTGGTGCTGCCGCCGGTCGTCAAAGGCGGCGGCATGAGCGAAGAGGAGATCTACCGGCTGTTCCCGAATCTCGCTGAGCGGCGTTCGAGCCAGGGCACCAAGCTCTCCGGCGGCGAACAGCAGATGCTTGCCATAGCTCGCATTCTGCGCACGGGAGCCGATGTGATCTTGCTCGACGAGCCGACGGAGGGGCTCGCCCCGGTCATCGTGGAGCGTATCGGCGAGGTGATGGGCATGCTCAAGGCCCGCGGCATGACGATCGTGCTGGTCGAACAGAATTTTCATTTCGCGCGCAAGCTCGCGGATCGCTATGTCGTCGTCGAGCATGGGCGCGGCGTCGATTATTTCGCCGCATCCGAGCTCGACGCGAAAATGGCGGGGCTCGCCGAGCAGCTCGGCGTGTAGGGGCGGAGAGAGCCTGTGTTCTGCATCCCCTATGTGAAATGCCTTCCGCTCGTCGCGCTCTACGGCCAGCTTCTTCTTGGCCTGATCAATGGCTCATTCTATGCGCTGCTCAGCCTCGGCCTCGCGGTGATCTTCGGCATGTTGCGCGTGATCAACTTCGCACATGGCGCGCTTTATATGCTCGGCGCCTTCGTGAGCTGGTGGCTCTCGATCACGCTCGGCATCCCGTATTGGGGGGCCCTGATCTTCGCGCCGCTCGCCGTCGGTCTCGTCGCGGTGCTGATCGAGAAGTCGATGCTTCACCAGATGTATCGTCTCGATCCCCTCTACGGCTTGCTTCTCACCTTCGGGATCACGCAGGTGATCGAAGGGACGTTCCGGTATTACTATGGCGCCTCAGGCCAGCCCTATCCGCCGCCGCCCGCGCTCTCCGGTCCACTGAATCTCGGATTCATGATCCTGCCAATCTATCGCGCCTGGGTCGTGGTGATTTCGATCCTCGCTTGCCTTGCGACATGGCTCCTCATCGAGCGTACCCGGATCGGCGCTTATCTGCGAGCCGCGACGGAAAACCCCGTGCTCGTCCAGACATTCGGCATCAACGTGCCGCTGATGATGACGTTGACCTACGCGTTCGGCGCGGCGCTTGCCGGTTTCGCGGGCGTGCTCGCCGCGCCCATCTATCAGGTGAGCCCTCTCATGGGCACGAACCTCATCATCATCGTCTTCGCCGTCGTGGTCGCGGGTGGCATGGGCTCGATTCTCGGTGCCATCGTCACCGGCTATATTCTCGGCCTGCTCGAAGGATTGACCAAGGTGTTCTATCCGGAAGCCTCGAACATTGTGATCTTCGTCGTCATGGCCATCGTTCTGTTGCTCAGGCCTGCGGGCCTGTTCGGGAGGGCGGCGTGAGTATTCTGGCGCAACAGAGCGCGGCCACGGGTGAGCTTCGCTCGCGGCTCAATCTCTTGACCCTCGCAGCAGGCGCCGTGGCGGCGCTCGTCGCGCCCTTCGTGATTTATCCCGTCTTCCTGATGAATGTGCTGTGCTTCGCTTTGTTCGCCAGCGCCTTCAATCTCCTCATCGGCTTCGTCGGCCTCTTGTCCTTTGGACACGCCGCCTTCTTCGGCGCGGCCGCTTATGTGACGGCGCACGCCGCCAAGGTCTGGGGCCTGCCTACCGAGCTTGCCATCCTGACGGGCGCGCTGGCGGCCGCAGCGCTTGGGCTTATCGTCGGTTTCCTGGCGATCCGCCGCCAGGGGATTTATTTCTCGATGATCACGCTCGCGCTCGCGCAGATGTTCTATTTCATCTGCCTCGAGGTCCCGTTCACGCATGGCGAGGACGGGATCCAGGGCGTGCCGCGCGGGACGTTTTTGGGCTTCGTCAATCTCGACAACAATCTCGCCTTTTACTTCGTCGTCCTGGCGATTGTCGCGGCGGGCCATTTCGCCATCTGGCGCATCGTGCATTCGCCCTTCGGCAATATTCTGAAGGCGATCCGAGACAACGAACCGCGCGCCATCTCGCTCGGCTACAATTCGGACAGCTACAAGCTGCGCGCCTTCGTCTTGTCGGCGGGGCTCGCAGGGCTTGCCGGTGGGACGAATGCCATCGTGTTCCAGCTCGCGACCCTGACCGGCGTGCAATGGCAAAGCTCTGGCGAGGTGATCCTGATGACGCTGCTCGGCGGGATCGGGACCTTGGCTGGGCCGCCGATCGGGGCGGCCATCACGATCGGACTGCAGACCTATCTTGCCGCGGTCGATTTTCCCGTCACCGTCCTGATCGGCCTGATCTTCGTGGTCTGCGTCCTTTTGTTCAGGCGCGGTGTCGCGGGCGAAATACTCGCCTATATGCGAAAACGCGGATGAGGCCTGAGGCTTCAGCAAAGTTTGAAAATAGCTCCAAAAATTGTAGCTTTCGATGCTGTTAGTACTCCGTAAGTTTTTGGTTTATAAAAAGAATGTTGTTGGCCCACATCTTGCTTCCAATTTCGTAAGAGTGACTAAAGGTTTGCACGTATGCCTGGACAGATCCTGCTCGATTTCGATGGCACCATCGCAATCGAGGATACGACGGATTGCCTACTCGAGCGTTTTGCCGAGCCTTGCTGGCGTAAGATCGAGGACGACTGGGAAGCTGGACTCATCGGCTCTCGCGAATGTCTCGCCCGGCAGGTCGAGCTCGTCCGCGCGAGCCAAAGCGATATCGATCGCTTTATCGCCGGCGTGCACATCGACCCGGGATTTCTCCCCTTCATCGAGGTCTGCTCGGCCGCCGGCTTCCAGATCACGGTGGTGTCGGACGGGCTCGATCGCATCGTTCGTGGCACCATCGAACGCGCGGGTGTGAAACTTCCGATCGCGGCCAATCGGCTGGAGCCCGCGGGCAATGAGCGTTGGCGACTTGCCTTCCCCTATGCGAGCGCGAACTGCTCCAGCGCGTCGGGCAATTGCAAATGCGCTCACGCGAACACCCTTGGCCCGCATGTCGTGGTGGGCGACGGACGTTCCGATTTCTGCGCGGCGGCGAGCGCCGACTACGTCTTCGCCAAAGGGCGGCTGCGGACACATTGCCTCGAAAACGGTATCGCACATGCTCCGATCGCCAATCTGACCGAGGCGACGCTCCTGTTCGACGATTGGTTCCGGCATGTCGCGCCCTTGCCGGAGGTTGCCCATGAGCATGCAGAAGCCGAGCACGGCTGATCGGACCATGGCTGGCGACGTCATCGCCAGGAGCCGGCGTTCTCCAATCGAGGAAGAAGCCTCGCTACTCGCGCTCGAGGCACGCTACTGCGCGCATGGCGACAGCGTGCACCACGCCGAGCCGCCAAAAATCTTCGACCGTTGCGAGGGCTCCTACCTTTACGACATCGAGAGCAGGCAGTTCCTCGACTTGCAAATGTGGCACTCGGCCGTGAATTTCGGTTACGCCAACCGGCGCCTCAACGACGCTCTGCAACGCCAGCTCAACCGCCTTCCGCAGAGCGACGAAGTGGATTTTGGCGAGAGCGTCATGCTCAAGGGAGCCTATTTTCTCAAGGGGCTCATTTGCGATGTCGATGCCCTCGGCCTTGCCTTGAAGCTGCTCGACCGGCTTCTCCATCGCGTCACCCGGCGATGAGCACCATGCGGCTTCGCGTTCTCGACCTCGATTCGAGCCTGCCCAGCCAGCCCCCCTTCGCGGAGCGGCTCGCAAGCGGCCGGGCCGAGCGCATCGACCTTACGCGATCGGCGGCCTCGCTGCGGATCATGGCGCGACGGCACGCCATGGATGAATTTTGCGAGAGGCTCGCCGCAATGGGCTATGGCGCCGATGTGCCGGAGGTCACCTTCTATGGGTCCGGCGATTTTCATCACCTCGCGGCGGGATTGCTGCGCCTCGTCAACGAACCGGTCACCGTCATCCATTTCGACAATCATCCCGACTGGGTGAGCTTCCCGCCGACGTTCAATTGCGGTGCCTGGGTCAACCGGGCCTTGCGGCTTCCACAAGTGCGCAAGGTTGTGACGCTCGGCCCGTGCAGCGACGACCTCGCCTGGCCCGAGCTCAAGACCGGCAATCTCGCCGCTGTCCGCGACGGGCTTTTGGAAATCCGTCCCTGGTACCACCCCCCCTCGCGCGTGTGGCGCGATTATGATCGCGGGCCGGCGCATCGCTCGCGCGGCGGCTATGTCGAGTGGGCAAATCTCGCCGATTGCGATTGGCGATCGACGCTTGAAGACATCATCGCCGATGTGCCCACGCAAGCGGTGTGGCTCACGATAGACAAGGACGTGCTCGCCGAAGAGGAAGCCGCCACCAATTGGGATCAGGGCTTCATGAGCGTCGATCACCTCACCGCGGCGGTCAAGCTTTTGGCGCGCGGCACGCGCCTTCTCGGCGTGGACGTATGCGGAGATTATTCGCCGCCGCGTTTCAACGATCCGTTTCGAGCAGCCCTCGCCCGTTTCGATCATCCGGCGAAACCGCAGCCCACGCCGGAGACGCTGCGTCGCAACGCCACGACGAATGCGCGCCTCATTGCCTGTTTCGAGGAGGTCTTCGCGTGAACCTCTTCCTCGTCTTCTGGTTCACGCTCTCGGTCCTGTGCGATGTCTTCGGCCAGATCTTCTTCAAGCTCGGCGCGGATCGCCTCGCTGTCCCCTCAAGCTTCGCCCTCCTCGGCGGTGCGCTAGCCGTGCTTTCGAGCCCCTGGCTTCTCGCCGGGCTTCTCGTCTACGCGGTCGAGACCATCGTGTGGATCCGA
Source organism: Hyphomicrobiales bacterium (assembly GCA_019247605.1). Taxonomy (GTDB): domain Bacteria; phylum Pseudomonadota; class Alphaproteobacteria; order Rhizobiales; family Beijerinckiaceae; genus GAS188. The sequence goes on along the minus strand of JAFBAS010000115.1, from coordinate 11,856 downwards.
ATTCTCTCGGATGTGCCGTTGAGCATCGCCTACCCGATCGCGAGCTTGAACTTCCTCGGCGTGACGCTTGCGAGCGCCACCATTTTGAGGGAACGGGTCGGCCGCCCGCAATGGCTCGGCGCCTCGCTCGTGACCTTGGGGGTTGCGATCGTGGCGGGCTCGGCGTGATGAGGTCGACAACAAGGGCGCGGAACGAAAAGGCGTGCCACTGCCCCCCATAAGGAATCGGCATAGACCATGAGCACCAAGGACCGAAGCTTCACCATTGCCGGCAGCCGGACGGGCTTCCTTCTCGTGCATGGCCTCGGCGGCACGCCGCTCGAGCTGCGCATGGCGTCCAAGGGCATCGCCTCGGGCGGCTTCACCGTGCATTGTTGCCAGCTCGCGGGCCATTGCGGCACCGAGGAGGAGCTGCTCGCGACCACTTGGCAGCAATGGTACGAGAGTGTCGAGGCCGCTCTTTTAAAGCTCGAGGCCGTTTGCGACACGATCATCGTGGGCGGGCTGTCGATCGGCGCGATCCTGGCCCTGCGCCTTGCCGCGCTCCAACCTCAGCGCGTTCACGCGGTTGCTTGCTTCGCGCCAACCCTTTGGTATGACGGCTGGACCATCCCCAAGAATCAATTCCTCTTGCGCTGGCTCTGGTTCCTCCCGGCGGCCAAGCGCTATCGTTTCCCGGAGCGCGAGCCTTATGGCGTCAAGGACGAACGCATGCGCGCCTTCGTGATGAAGTCGATGGCCGGGGCGGATACGGGCGTCGCCGGACACCCAAGTACCCATGCGCTTTCGCTTTATCAGTTCTGGAAGCTCGTCGATGACATCAAGCCCAAGCTTCCCGGCATCAAGCGGCCCGTCTTCATCGCCCATCCGCGTGAGGACGATCTCGCAAGCCTGAAAAATGCTTTCTACCTTCAGGAGCATCTCGGCGGCCTCGTCGAGATGCTCGTGCTCGATGACAGCTATCACCTCGTCACCATCGACAAGCAATGGAAGACGGTCGTCGACCGCGCCATCAAATTCGCGCAAGCGATCGAGCAGCATCGTCCGCCCAACGAGGCTGCCCAAGGCAAGAGTGAAAACAAGACCCGCGCTATCGCCGCCGAATGATGCCGCCGACATGGGACTTGAATCTCGCATCTTTTCCAACATTGCCGAAGTCGACCCAGCCGCATGGGACGCTTGCTTTCCCGGCGAAGCGGAAAGCCACGCCTATTACAAAGCGTGCGCGGAGAGCTCGGACGGCGCGTTGAAGGAAAGTTCTGTCGCCGTCTACGACGGCAGCAAGCTCATTTCCGCGGCGCCGATCTTCAGCATCAATTTCCGTCTCGACACCCCATTCCAAGGACCGCTCAAACGCTTCAGCGAACGTCTCTATCCCTTCACCAAGGGTCTCGTGGATCTGCCCATCATCTGCCTCGGCTCGCCTTACTCGGAACGCTGCCATATCGGCTTCGCGCCCGGCTTGAGCGCGATCGGAAGGCGTGCCGCGCTGACCTCACTCCTGGCATGCGTCGAGGAACATGCGGATGGCGCGGGCACGGGCCTCGTCGCCATCAAGGATCTCGCCGCGTCGGACGAGGCCGAGTTCGGGTCCACGCTCGCACAACTCGGTTGGACGCGAGGAACAAGCCTGCCGGTGGCCGTCCTCGACCTGCCTTACGACAGCGTCGAGGAGTATCTCGCAAGTCTTTCGGCCGCGACGCGCAAGGATATTCGCCGCAAGCTGCGCAATTCCGGCATTCGGGTCGAATGGCGCGACGATCTTTCGGGGCTGGAAGGGGACGTGGCCGCGCTTTACGAGTCGACCCGTGAGCGCAGTCGGCTCGACTATGGCGACTTCGAAACGCTGCCCGACGGGTTTTTTCCTGCCGTGGTGAAGGCGCTCGGCGGCCGCGCTCGCATCGCGCTCTACTACGCCGAAGGCGAGCTCTGCGCATTCAATCTCATATTCCTCGAGAAGAACCGAATGATCGATAAATTTTTCGGGGTGCGCTATCCGCTCGGCCGAGAGCACAACATGTATGCGGTGAGCTGGATCGAAAACGTCAAGGAATGCCTCGCCCGCGGCATTGCGGCCCTGCAGACGGGGCAAACCGCATATGGACCAAAGTTGCGCTTCGGAAGCCGGCTCGAACCGTCTTTCATCTATTTCAAGCATCGATCCGCGCTTCCTTATGCCATTTTGAAAACCGTCAATCGCTTCATCAAGGCCGATCGGCTCGATCCGGACCTGAGGGCTGCCCGGACATTCATCTCGTGAAGCGTCCCTCCTTCGCGCTGCCGCTCCGGATAATCCTCTTCTGGAGCGTCTTCCTCGCGCTCGACACCGCCACTCAGATCGCGTTCAAAGCCGCGAGCGAGGATCTCGAAGGGATGAGCTTCGGCATGCCCTTCCTGCAAACGGCGCTCGCCATCCCGACATTCTGGGTGGCGATCTTGTGCTACATTGCAACGTTCGTCGTCTGGATGGCGGTGCTGACTCGCATGAAACTGAGCCGCGCCTTCCCGCTGACCGCGCTGACCTACGTGACCGTGCCGGTGCTCGCCCTGCTGCTTTTCGGCGAGCACCTGCCGCTGATCCGCGTCATCGGCATCGCCGTGATCATCGCGGGCGTGATCATGATCGGATCGGAAGAGTGAGGCTCAAAGGTCCCTGGCCGGTCAGGCTGCGGCTCATCCTCGCCTTCCTTCTGGTCGGCGTGCCGCCGATGCTCGGCGCGGCCTATCTCGCCTCGGCCTTGATCTCGAGCTCTTTTGAAAAAAACGTCGGCCAGTGGCTGACGGAGACGACGCGCTTCGTCATCGTCGAGATTACGGAACGCGAGGATGACGCGGCGCAAATCGCAGCCGCTCTCACGAGCACCGTCGTCCAGGCCGGAAACGAAAGCGTGGATGCCTTGAAGGCCGCGCTGAAGCCCTACCAGCATGTGCTCGCGGCGGATGGCTTCGATGTCCTGATCATCTACGATGGGACCGGAACGATCCGCTACAACAGCTTGAACTTCACCCCGGCCAAAACCTTGCCGGCGAGCGTGACACGTGCAATCTTCGCAGGCACGCTCGACGGCAATCCCGTGCTCGTCGCCGGCGCCACGGTGAAGCTTTCGGAAAGCGCCGGCACGCTCTATCTCTTCCTCGGTGACGCGCTCGACACCTCGAGCTTCTCGAGTCTCAAGGCTGTGCCATCCCTGCAGCTCGACTTCTTCGCCATACGCGGCGAGGAGGCCATCAAACTTTATGAAACCTCAAACCTTTCGACGACTCCGCCGAAAGCGATCTTGCAGCGGCTTGCGACCGCGGATGATCCGATCCTCCTCGACGACCCGCCGGGAGATCTTTTCCTTGCGGCGGTGAGCGGCTTGAAGGACCAGGATGGTGCTTTGTCCGGCTTCGTTGTCTGTGGCGTCGGCGGCGAGGAAGGTCTCGACGGTCCCGAGCAACAATTGCGCCTCCTCTGGGTAGTCTTCCTGTTCGGCGCGCTCGTCTTTGTGCTTGCGGGCGCATTGGTGTCGGCGCGCTTCGTGAAACCGCTCCGTGCCTTGTCGCAGGGGGTGCGTTCCGTGGCCTCGGGCGATTTCTCCCAACGTGTTCCGGAGACGGGAGACAAGGAAACGGTCGAGCTCGCGGCGCGCTTCAATGCCATGGCGGCCGAGCTTGAAGAAGCCCGTGCGCGCGAGGCGGAGCTTGCCCGCAAAGAGCGCCTTTCGACACTCGGCGAGGCCGCCATGGTGATCGCACATGAGGTGCGAAACCCGCTCGGCATCATAAAAACATCGAGCGATCTTGTCCGATCGCGCGCCAAGCTGGGGCCGAAGGAAGAAGAGCTTCTCGACTACGTCACCGAGGAGGTGCACCGAATCGACAATCTTCTGACGGAGGTGCTCGACTTCGCCCATCCGAAGGAGCCGCGTCGCTCGGTTTTCCTCTTGCGAGACCTCGTGGACCGCATCCAAGGTTTCGTTGCTCCTGAGATGACGCGCAAGGGGTTGAGTCTCACCATCGAGGACAAGGCCGCGGGAGCGTCGGTGAGCGCCGATCGCGATCAGCTCTACGAAGCCATCCTCAATCTCGTGATCAATGCGATGGACGCGCTCAAGAGCGGCGGACGAGTGACCGTGCGGCTCGCGGCGAGCGCCTCCGGCGTGTCGATCGAGGTCGCCGATAACGGTCCGGGCGTAAAGCCCGAGCTGCGCAGGCGCATCTTCAACCCGTTCTTCACCACCAGAGCCAAGGGGACGGGGCTTGGGCTTGCCAAGGTCGCGACCGTCGTCGAGGCTCATCAAGGCCGAGTCGAATGCCTCGAGGAGCCGGGCGGCGGCGCCCGCTTCCGCGTAACGCTTCCGCGCGCCGTTTCGGACGCTGCATCGGCCTTTGCCGGGCAGGGTCAAGGCGTCTCGTAAGGGAACGCAGGCGTGGCGCACACCATCCTGATCGTCGATGATGAGAAACGGCTTGCCGAGCTCTTGTCGGCGAGCATTGCCGATCGAGGATATCGGACGATCGTCTGCGCTTCGGCCGAAGAGGCACTCGAAGCCTTCGATCCTGCCACCATCGATCTCGTAATCTCCGATTTGCGCATGCCGGGGCGCGACGGCCGCAGCTTGCTCAACGAGATCAGAGCGCAAGCGCCCGACATACCCGTGGTGCTCATCACCGCCTACACCTCGATGCGAGATGCCGTCGAGATGGTGAAGGAGGGCGCCTTCGACTATATCTCCAAGCCCTTCGAGATGGACGAGATCCTCGCGACGCTCGAACGCGCCCTCCAGCTTGGCGATGCCATGCGCGAAAATGCGAGGTTGCGCTCGGAGATCGAGGGCCGCAACGGGTTTGAGCAACTTGTCGGCACGAGCCCCGCTTTTCGCCGCGTGATCGAACAGATCGGCGAGGTTTGTTCGAGCCGCGCCACCGTCCTCCTTACGGGGGAGAGCGGCACGGGCAAGGAAGTCGTGGCGCGCGCCATCCACTTCAACAGCCCGCGCAAGGCCAAGCCTTTCATCGCGGTGAATTGCGCGGCCATCCCGGAAGGCCTCATCGAGAGCGAGCTCTTCGGCCATCTCAAAGGGGCGTTCACCGGGGCCGTCGCGAACCGACGCGGGCGCTTCGCCGATGCGGATGAAGGAACGGTGTTTCTGGACGAGATCGGCGAAATGCCGACCTCCGTGCAAGCCAAAATCCTGCGCGTGCTTCAAGAGCGCAGCTTCGAACCGGTCGGGTCTGGCCGCACCGAGAAGGTCGATACGCGCGTGATCGCCGCCACCAACCGCGATCTGCGCCAAGCGGTCGCGCAAAACGTCTTCCGGGAAGACCTGTTCTATCGCCTCAACGTCTTTCCCATCGCGCTCCCAGCCCTGCGTGAGCGCAAAGAGGACATTCCGGCGCTCGCGCAACACTTCTTGAAGCTCGCGACGGAGACGATCGGCAAGCGGGTCGTCGGCGTCACACCGGCCGCGCTTGCCGCAATGAGCAACTATCACTGGCCCGGCAATTTGCGGGAGCTGCAGAATTGCGTCGAGCGCGCCGTGATCGTGGCGCGCGGCTCGGCGATCGACGTTTCGGATCTGCCGCGCGACCTCTTCGAGCCGGGTGCGCGGCCCGAAAGGACCGCGAGGCGCCGCACGGAGGACCTCGACAACGAGCTCGCCCGCATCGAGAAGGCCTTCATCCTCGAAGCGTTGCGGGAAACGAACGGGGTGCAAAGCAAGGCGGCGAAGCTCCTGGGCATCAACGAGCGCAGCCTCTGGCATCGCGTGAAAAAGCTTGGCATTGCCATCACCAAGCGCGCCAGTGACGGAGAACCGGCCGCATGAGAAGCCCCGAGCCTGCGCGCCAAGGGCGTGCTTCGCTGCCGCTCGGCTATTCGATGCTGCCGCGCGGTCAGATCGCGACGCTCGTGACTTACCTAGAGATGACGCAAAGGCCCGTTCGCGAGAGTGCGCCGGTCTCACAATCCGATGCTTATGAGCTTCGCGGGCCCGTGGCGGCCGACCTTGCATCGTACCGGACCATCTTCCGCCGAGTCGGCGAGGATTGGCTTTGGTGCTCGCGGCTTGTCATGAGCGATGAGGAATTGCGCATCACGCTCGAAAATCCGCAAGTCGAGGTCTATGTGCCCCATCACCAAGGCCAGCCCGTTGGCCTCCTCGAGCTTGATTTTCGCGAGCAGGGCGAATGCGAGCTGGCTTTTTTCGGCCTCGTCAAAGAGAAGATCGGCAAGGGAATTGGCGGTCTCTTGATCGAGGATGCAATCACCCTGGCCTGGGCAAAGCCTATCAGGCGCTTCTTCGTCCACACCTGCACCTTCGATCACCCGGGTGCCGTCCATTTCTACCGCCGCTCCGGCTTTCGCCCTTACGCTCACGGGATCGAGGTGCTCGAAGACCCGCGTCTGACCGGCGTTTTGCCCCGTGATGCTGCGCCTCATGTGACACTTGTAAGTGTGTGATGAGCGAGGAAGTGTCCCCGGGAGAACTGGGGACCTCAAGTGGCAGGCCGCTCAAAGCGGCCTATTTGGGAACGCGAAGGCGACCCCAATATTCTGAACCACCTGAAGGTGGCAGGTCAGCGCCAACTGGATTTTATCTCGCGCAAGGTTGCCAGTATCGCCAAGGTATCACCCGGGGTAATTGGAATAATCATCTCCAGTTCACTCGCCACGATCGGTCTACCCTGAACCCTACTTCTTCAGCAACGCTGTTTTCGTGGGAAGTTCTCCATCCGTGAATTACTAAGGTGACAAGATTTAGACTGGCCGCCGCGGTTTCCTGTGGGCACGGCAACAGCTGAATAGTGGGGCCCACAACAGCCAAAGTCGCTCCGATTGCAAAATTTCGGCGATCGATCATGCGGTGGCTACCTCCCATGTATACGAACTTCGCTTGGCGATCGTCGATGACGAAAATGGGGTGGTTTTCCCCCATTGCGCCTTGGCCTGGTTGAAGAGCTCACGCGCGGCATCCCTGTCGCCAGCATGAGACGCAATATCGAGAGCTTGCTCGAAGGCTCGCGGCGTCGGGCGGTTCGCCACATTAATGCGCGTGAGTTCAACCGCTCGTGGCCAATTCTTGCCGTTTGCGGCATAGAATTCCGCGGCATGATCAACAAATGCCAGCAAGTGCCGGTCAAGAAGGGTTTCGAACCCAAACTCGGCAGTTTGCATGTGTGCTTCACCTTCGGCTTGCCTGCCTTGCATGATCAGCACCTCTCCGACCCGCCACGATACTTCTGGATCGCCGCTTGAGATGGCCGGCAGGAGAAGAGCCTCGGCCTCGTCGGCGCGGCCGTCGGAAAGATAGATTTCCGCCAAATGCACGCGTGCCTTGGTATAAGCAGGCAGGCAGTTAATCGCTTCCCGATACCACCGCGCCGCTTCAGCTGCGTCGGGCTGCGGAACAAGCTCTCCCCAAAGAACTCCGAGTTGAAAGCAAGCCCACGCGACAGGAAATGGTGACACCTCACAATAGGTCCGTAGCGCCTGTCTGTAGGTGCGGTCGGCCTCGGCAAACTCGCGCAAATCCACCAACAGCGCGGCTAACGCGATCAGGTCTTGCGTCCGAGTGCCTTGTCGTGCAATCGCGCGTCGCTCATCCAACACTTTCTCGAGGTTCGCTCCGCACGCCTGATCAATGGTCAATCGAAGCCTATCCATTTCTGCTGATGCCGCCCCGGCATGGTGGGCTCGTTCGAGGCAGCGCCTCGCGTCAGCAAAGCGGTGCGTGAGAGACGCAACCTGGGCCTCTACGAGTGCAATCCGAGCGGATGCTTCGGCTTGCGTCAATCTCTTCACTAAGGCGTCCAGCCGATCGAGCGCTTGAACGTCGCCAACAAATTGAGCAGTCAGCTGTTCCTGTTCGACAATAGTTTCGGCGATCCCGTCGCGCAGAGGATCTTGAAAAAAACGACTCCAACTCCGTCGACGCGCGCTCTCGAGATTGATGAGGGCGATTTCGCCATCGGTTATCTGCAAGCGCTCTCTGCCAAAATGATCCAGCGGAGCAATCATTTCGGCATCCCAAAACGCTGCTTCAGGTTATCCAGGCCTGCCCTGAAAAACGTGGAGATGATTGTCCTCACAGCAAGGTCAGCTTGACCGTCTGCGAGGTATTGCGCGCGCCACTCGACGGAGCTCCCGTTGCCGTTCGACGTAACCGCTAGCGTCCCGGTGTAGTCCGAAGCGGGAATACCGCTGATGTTGGAATAGCGATAAGTCCTGCCAGTGTTATCCACGGCTTCGAGGCGTTCGATGATCCGCTTACCATCGATCGTCTGTATGACGCGCAACCCTCCAACTCCTGTTCCAACCAGCTTGATTTCAGCCACGAGAGGGTTCCAGTAACCCCCGAATTGGCCAACTACAGACCAGACGTCGTCAGGAGCAGCATCGAGGCCGACGCTCTGCACCACACTCTGCAGGTCCGAATTTGGAGATGCGAAGTAGGGGAATGCCTTGGTGCCGGGCTTTGTCGTCTTTGTCGTTCCACCTTGCAGAGGCTCACGGTCGCGGTTCACCAGCCAGGTTAACAGAACATCAATGACATCGGCATCGACGGTTCGGCCGCCCCCTGTACGATGGGCGCGCCCATCAAGTGTGCTTTTCTCGATCTCGAGATGACTGTTGTCCGTAATGGGTTTTGCAACATCGAAAAGCAGATAGTCGTCAAGCCGAACATTGGCATGCGCCGCGAGAGCTGCTGGCGTCCAGTCCTGCTGAGCGTCGCGCATATCCCATTTCGTCAAGCTCTCTTTTAGACGCTGTAGGAAAACGGCCCGAAGCTCAGGCGCAATCGCGAACGGCGTCTGCTGGTTCCAAAGATCGCGAAGGTCGTCAACATCGGGTGTGGCGGGATTGTTGAGCAAGAAATTTGTCTGTTCCGGGCGACCTACCCAATCCATGCGCGGAGGTTGCGTTCCGATAAATTCGCCGTAACGAAGTAGAGGCACCGTTTCCGCGATAACCCCGAACAACGAGCCTTTGTGCGGAGCGAGAACGCGGTGTGTATCGAACTCAACAAGCACGCATAGAACATTGTCATTCTGCAGCAGATTCTGGAATTTGATCAAACCGCTACCCAGCAGCCACGCCAGAACGAAGGGGTCCGAACGCAGTCCGGCAAACACGCGGAACGTTCCATCCGGTGTGGCCGCTCCTCTCTCCTCATTGACTATAACCTCAAGTGTTTGGCCGTCCGGAAGATTGAAGGTACCGCGCTGCACGGGCTTTTGACCGGGAGAACCTCGTTCGAGGACATTGAACCGCGCACTGAAGCGAATCTCGGGCCCGCTTATCTCGAATTTCGCGGCGTCTCCGATACCAGCGACCTTGGCCCGGCGGACGACGATCGAGTGGGTAATCGCGTTGGAGAAGATGGCATCCTGACCGCAGGTCGGAAATACATTAGCGGCTAAAACAGTTCGGGCTGGATTTTCAGGGCTCGTGAAGGCGAATAGGTCAGTGAGATCGGCTGAGGGATCGCCAATCTGTCTAGGCCCGTCGATATGATCGGACATCCCTGCGCTCCTCGATTGTTGCCAGAGCCAAGGACGTTCAGGCCACGTCCATGAGCCTCATTGTGAGGGGCCACCGAATGGCGTGACGCGCCCTGCCTGCTCGGGAATCGATTTCAGGTATTCCACAAGAGCCCAGCGTTGCTCGTCAGTCAGGAGCGGTCCGATAGTGCCGTAACCGCGCGCACCTTCTTGAAAAGAGTGGCCCGCATTCGAGTTACCCAGCAGGGTAGTGTCCATCAGGAAGGTTCCTGATGTCGCGCTCGTGTCGAACCCTACTTTGACCGGGTCGAAGTCGCCCCCGAGCCAGAACTTTTTCGTGCGCTGCGCCGCCGGGATCAGCATCTCATACAGGTTTGGCACCGAGCCGTTGTGCATAAAGGGTGCCGTAGCCCACACACCGTCACGAGGGGCTGCCTTATAAACGTCCTGCGGTGGAGGCGGGATCGGCAATTCCCGATAGCCATGTAGATGTGCAGCCTGTGCTTCGGTCAGGTTCAGCTGTTTGAGCGCTGTTTCGATCAGCGAGTCCTGCAGCAGCAAAAAATAGATTTCGCTGGGTAAAACCTCCTTGTCTTTGAACTCCGGAGGGAAGTACTTGCGCACGTCACCGGTGATCGCAAAGCGCCTTACTGCTTCGAACTGCGTTCGATCTGTACCGACATAGCTTTGCGGCGTAAGACCGACGATAACAAAGCGCTTGCCGTATTTGTTCGGTTCCGTCCACCGATACGGCCAAGCATTATGGCAGCCTGCGCACAGCTCCACAAAAAGGGCTTTACCGCGTGCGGCCTTGGCGCGATCGATTTTTCCGAATACGTCTTCCGGCCAGCTTGGCGGAGCCAAACGCGCCAATTGGTCCTCGACTCGTTCAAGCTCGGCGACGTGAGCCGCCGACTGAAAGAGGCCTTCCGCCGGAGTTTTCGATCTTAGATCAATGGGGAGGTAACTTCCCGCTGTTTCAGTCATGTTGCGGTAAATCGGGTCTTGGGCGATGCCGGCCCATTGTGTCCACAACCCTTGAGGAGCATTCCAGAGAAATGGTGGCTTCACCGGAGCGATCGGAGTCGACGAGTTCTGGTCGATGCCCGTTAATATGCTGGTTAGTCGGTTGTTGATCATTGTAAGGGCGTCCATCCGGCCGGGGCCCCACGAATGCGGAGTGGCAGCGGTTCGCGTGCTATACTCGTGTATGTACGCAGCCTCGCTCTGCATTCGTTCGCGCAACTCGTTCTTGGTGGGCCCGACGCCCGATGCCCCAACGCGCGCCGCCAAGCGGTCAAATTTCGCTGCGTCAGCAAGAGTGGCACGAAGCGCCTCATCGAGCGCACGGACGTACGCTTGCAGATCGAGCGCATGGCTTGTAGCGCCTTCAATCCGAATGCGCTTGCCCTTGTAGTTCCACTGCTCCTCATGGCAGGCCGCGCAAGTCAGCCCCGCGTAGTCCCCAACCCGCCAGCCTTTCACAGCCTCGGTAACGGTCGTTTTGCTGATGCCGATTGGCAGTCCATCAGGATTGTACGAACTTGCCGCTTCCGGGATTAGCCCATACCGCTCACTGTTCACGTCGGACCGAAACAGGTTCTGACTCTCAGGGACTTCAAGGTTGAGAAAAATGTCATACGAGAGGGCGGCGGAGCCTTGCGAGAAATGATAGTACCATTCTCTATCTTCCTGCGACCAAGCCTGATTGAGAAAAATCGTGTTGTCGTTTGTGGATTGTGCCATCACTAGAGAAGGCTGGAAGGACAGGGCAAACACAAGCGAGCAAGACAGCGATCTGGCGGCCGACATAAGGCTGCAGCGGTTCATTGCATCTCTCCTTCCGAACGCGCCTTGCGCCCAGAATTCGTTTGGTTCGGTTCGGCCTAGAAGAGCAGAATTCAGGTGCGGAGTGACCTCGGCACAGTCGGCTCCTCGTCAATGATTCTACTCAGCACTATTTAGAGCTTCTTGGTATCGTGTTAGAGCATTGGTGGCAACCATTTTTGCGTCTAACGGATTGGCATCGGGCTCGTTTTGCAGGGCTCCGTTTGGGATCAAAAATCGGTCTTCAAAGCTGGGACGCGCGTTGCTAATTTGGCGGAGATCGTTCTCGTGACTGCTAGAATGAGACATCATTTCGGTGGGCGTCGGCCTTTTTGGTTGCGGGCGGAGCGGACGCAAAAGAGACCGTGAGCCACGCATTTCATCCGGCCGGGCGACGTTTAGCCGCGAACCCCCCCATATCCCTTCAGGTTGATGTAGCCCTGCATGGTGTCGGAAACCGGAAAGACGAAGCCTACTTGTCGGCCGATTCACACCACGCGCGATGTGAAAGGGCCGACGTGGTCGCCGGAACCGCTATCACCC